>JABJJH010000035.1 GCA_018660965.1 Rhodospirillaceae bacterium
AGCGCGCCCGGTACAGCGCCTCGGCCTCCGGCCACGGCCCGACCAGCCGGTCGAGATAGCGGCTTTCGAATTTGTGGGTGTCCTTGGCCAGCGCGGTCAAATCGCCGATGCCGTAATGGCTGGCCCCGGCCTTGAACGTATCGTGGAAGGTCAACGCCGACAACGTGGTGTAGCCGCCCGCACTGCCGCCGGTGATGATGAGACGCTCGCCATCGGCGCGGCCCTGATCGACGAGCCAGCGCGCGCCATGCACGCAATCCTCCACGTCCGCCACTCCCCACGCGCCGTCGAGCATCCGCCGATAGGCGCGGCCATATCCGGTGCTGCCGCGATAGTTCACGTCCAGCACCGCGAAGCCGCGCGACGTCCAGTACTGGATTTTCAAGCTGAAGGCGTCGCTGGTCTGCCCGGTCGGCCCGCCATGGCTTTTGACGATCAGCGGCGGCGGCCCTTCCCCGGTGAAGTTCCGGTTGGCGGGCGGGTAATAGAACCCGTGCGCCTGGTTCCCGCCCCCTCCTGCTGTCGGGCCCGCGGTCGGAAACATCACCGCTTCGGCGCACGACAAATCGCCGGGATCAATCGCGAAGTCGAGCGAATGCCGCACCACGACCGAGTCGACGCCGCCATCCGCCAAAATCACGAGGCGCGCGGCGTCCGTCTGGCTCGCGCTGATGAACACCACGGCGGCGCCCATCGCCGTGATCCCGTCGAATTCGCAATAAGGCGTCCCCAGAATTTGTATCTCGCCGCGGATCGGATCGACGAGCCCCATCGACCGCGCGCCGTTTTGCGAAAAAGACGCGACGATGCCCCCTGTTTCCAGATGCGCGTAGGCCGACATGCCGAACGCCCATTGCGGGCGTCCGAAATCCGCCTCCATGGGGCACACGGCGCGCGCCGCCCCCGCCGCCAAATCATCCGCATGGGCGTATAAATTCCACCAACCGCTTTTATCGGACACGAAATACAGCACATTGTCCGGCGCCCAACTGGGCTGAAAGATCGACTCGTCCCCGCCACCCGCAATCACCCGCGCGTTCGTAGGATCGGGGGCGGGCGCGCCCGTCCCGTCCAGATCGGCCAGCCACAAGGACGTCCCGTCCCAGGGCATATTGGGATGCGACCAGGACAGCCAGGCGAGTTGCGCCCCGTCCGGCGACAAACAGGGCGAGGCGTAAAAATCATCGCCGCGCGCCAGCACCGTGATCCCGCCCGAAAAGTCAATCGCCACCAGATCGTTTTCCGGTTCAGCCAGACCCTCGCGATGATCTTCCCGCACCGCGATCACGCGCCCGCGCGCCCCATCCACCATCAGGTCGGCGTAACGCGCGGTTCCTTTTCCCGTCAGCGCGTGCGGCGTTTCCCCCGGTTGCAGCCGCCAGACACGCTGGTCCTTGTCGCGCACGAAATACACCGCGCCGTCCGACACCGTATAGGCGCCGCCGCCATATTCATGCACGCGGCTGCGCACGCCGAAATCACCCGGCAGAATTTCCGCCACATCGCCGTTCGCTTCGCGGCGCATGATGGTCACGCGGCCCTTTTCCGACGGTCGGGATTCCGCCCAGTACACCGTATCGCCGTCCACCACGATCTGCCCCAGCCCGACGCTGCCGTCGACGATCTGATCGGCGGTGATGGGCGACGCCCAGGCCCCATACGGCGCCGTCGTTTTATCGGTCGCCAGCGTTTTATCGATCATCGTGTACTGCTTTCCTGTCATGTCCGGCGTGTAATGTCTTGACGCCCCGGCCTTGGCCGCTAATTGTGGCGGCATTCGTCCAGAGAACCAAGGTTGGAACCACCATGCCGCCGAAACGCAACCCGCTGAAACTCAACAAACTGCAACTCAAAACCCTCACCCTGTTGCAGGAAGTCGCCAAACTGCCCGACATGGCGACCCCCGACCCGTCTTCCGGCGCGGTGACCATCAGCGGCCTGCCGCACGCCCATGGCGATCACTTCCACCTCGGCCCGTATCTGGTCCGGGGCAAGGACGCGACGGGGTTGCGGAACGAAGCCGTCTTCGCCGCCTTGACCCGCAAAAACCTGACCGGCGGATTCTTCCCGCTATACATCACCCTGACCGCCGAAGGCGTCGCCTACGAAACCAACATGGCCGACCAGATCCTGCACTCTGCTGACCATTAATGGGGCAGATCACTGATCCGGACACCTCAACGGTACTATGGCGCCCAAAAAACCTTCAAATAGTTAGCATTAGTATACATCGGTTAACATTCGCGACGGCACGCTGGGCGTCCATTTCGCCGCCGCGTCAAACCAGAAATTAGGAATATAATCTATGTTGGGAGGATTTCAAGGGGCGGCGAATTAAAATCGCCAACAAAAGCGCGCCCCGAATTTACGCCTCCGAGAAATCGACGGATACGCGCGCTCAGCGATTTCCAAGCATCACGACCCTCTTCGTTTCCAGGGTGCGTTCAGCCCCGCTGGCCAGCTCTCGCACGCGGGTCATGACATTGCAATACGGAGTCCAGATAACCGGCGGTTTCTTGTCGCTTGTGGATCGAAAGCGGTTGGTCATGATCCGTGAGCGATTGACAAAATAACTCCAGTTTCCTCGAGGCGTTTCCCAGAGCCTCAAATCCAAAGGATGGCGCCGACCCGGCTAAACTATGCGCTTGGAAGTGCAGAACCGAAAGCGCCCTTGAGACATCTTCGTCGAGATCGCCCTGGACCACCAAATCCGCCGCCGCCTTTAGCTCACCCAGTCTGTCATCCAAACCGGACGCATAAGACGCGCGGATCGCTTCAATCTTTTCCTCAAGTGTTTGAGTGTTATGCGCCATCACGGTGTCTTCCATAGTTTCTATTTATTGGAAGCTCACCGTATTCCCGAAATGTTTCCTCAGTTGGATGCTCGTGTAATTTTTTGTAACAGCAAGGAAACCGGGGCGCCGCATCGGGTTGGCCTCCTCTGGATACCTGGATCATGCTAAAACACGGCGGTATTTAGAGCGCCCGAACGACCAACGCCATTCTTCCAGCGCCAGTAATTAATGTATCGAACCGCCGAGCACGATTGCGTTAGTATCCTTCAAGATCAAATTTCAACACACTGGGGAGTGGATGATGGACAAAGCGGCATTCAGACAGCAACTCGACCAGGACGGATTCAACGAACCCGGCACGGTGACGTGGGCGCCGAACCATGAAAACCCCAGCCACACGCACGATTTCACCGCCCGGGGCCTGATCCTGTCCGGCAGCTTCGCCCTTGGCTGTCACGGCGGTTCAACAACCTATCAACAAGGTGATGTTTTCGAACTTAAAGCCGGGACGCCCCACACCGAAACCGCCGGACCCGACGGCGCCAGTTTCCTCGTGGGACGAAAATAGGCAAAAAAAGACGAAAAAACGGCGTTTTTACCCAAATTTCTTCAATAACCGGGGAAGAATTGGGCCGTCCAGATCGCCGTCGCCAGTAATGCGCCGCCAAGTTCGCCCGCCGCCGTGGCGACCTGTGGGATGGCCCATACCGCGTAGGCCAGCGCGCCACCCAGCGCCAGAGCAAGGGTCGCCGCCACGGTGGGGTACAGCCGATGCACGACCCAATCGCGCACGGAATCCCGAACCGTCACCCGGTGTGCGAGGAACGCCCTGGCCCGCTTGAACGGCCATAGCAGGGTCATAACGACCCCCATCGACACTCCGGACAGCGCGTATATCAGGTGCAGCACCGTCGGCGCCAGGGTCGTCAACAACAGAGCGAAAATCCAGTACAGTTCCGTCGGGATTTCCGGGCCGGACAGTCCGTCGAAGATGTCACGCAACGGTATGAGCGGCGCGGCGCCACCCCGCAGGACCATAAAATTCGCGACGCCGATTACGGCGGTGGTCAGGATTGTCAGCGCAAACATGAAGCCAACCGCCGCGATCAGATCGAGGATCGCCAATCCGACAATTCGCCATCCCTGCCCGGACGTTACACGCCCCGAGTTCGCGCCCCCCGACGCCAAACCAAGCCGCACCAACCCGCGCGTCAACCCGATGGACGCCCAATCCAGCGGCGCGTTCGCCAACGGCAGCAAGGCGAACACGACCAGGAGTTTCAGAACGCGCCCTTCGGCGCCCCAAATGGCGGTAATTCCATACGCCAAGCCAGCGGCCAGCCCGACAAAGAACAGCCAGTGCAGCGAACAATAGACGAGTTGAAATCCTTCGAAGAGTTCACCGAGCCACATCAATAAGATCCATACCGCCAGCGCCAGCGTAATCGTGAACGCGATCAGGAGCGCCACGCCGACTGCGAACGAGTCGGCGCCCGCGAAACCCGTGGACGCCCCTGCAATCCCGCCCGCAACGCTGCCGGCGAGAACGCCAATGATCCCGCCCGCGACCCCAACGGCGACGGCGCCCACCGCGATGACCGCCCCCGCGACGGCGAGCGCGACCGCAAGCGCGACCGCCATCGCGCCCGAGACGGTGACAATGACAGCGCCCGTCCCCGCGCCCGCATAGGCGAATGCCACCGCGAAAGCGGCGGCGAAGGCGGCGACGAAGGCGACAACGCCAATCCCCAGATAAAGCCACTGCATCCATTTGGCGGAGGTTGCAAACCGCACAAAAAGACCGATTGCGAAGATCAGCAATGAAACGTTCAACAACCGGAACGACGCCGACGATTCCAGCGGCAAAAATCCGGTCAAGCCCGCTGCCATCCGGTCGGTCACAAACCAATTCCCCAACAGAAAAACAAGCGGGTAAACCATCGCCAGAAAAAGCGTTATTTTATAGAGTCCACCGGTCCAGGCGCCCGCAAAGGCGGCCCTTACGCCCAGCCTCCCGCTGACATGACGCCCACCGACATGACGCCACGGCCCAACGTCGTCCCGCGCGAGGCGCGCGGTCCACACCATCAAATTTGACGCCGCGTCTCGGTAAATTGGCCCCAGCAGCGCATCGAACCGTCCACCGGCGGCCCGGCGCATAGCCGCGCGGACGCGCGCGCCGCTGACGATACGCCGTGAAACCCGCCAAAAAACGAGCCAGATTAAACCAACCACGACGCCCAAGGCGCCAACAATCCCGGTCGCCGGAATATCCGCACCGAACACCGGCGCTAGAAATTCAGCCAAGCTGTTGGCGTCGACGCCGTTCTCCGCCATCCCCCACCCTGATTTTAACCCAACCGGCGCATCGTCCGCGCAACATCGCCGTCCCCGCGTCTCTCAACCAAGCCTATACCTGATTCGTTAAGAATTTACGCGGGTTATGATGTTTGGCGCGATTCAGCCTAATAGAAAAATATCGCCTAATTCAGCGGCGCCGAACGATGCGGCGCTTAATCGACCGCAAAAAACCTGGAGGCGCCGGGTACATATAAATCGAGAAGACTTTCGCCCATCCGCTTGCTTTTGGGGTCTTCAAGCCACAATCGAACCAGATGGCGGCGATGATCGGCATCGTCTTGATACGCGGTGCGGGAATGCAAGACGGCGAAGTTGTTGAAGAATTGAATGTCGCCCTTTTGAATTTGCAGTTTCGCCTGCATTTCGGGGCGGGCGACGACGGAATCGAAATAATCGAGAATTTCCACATCCTCGCCGCTCAAATTCATGCCTTCCTTTTCCACCCAGTCAATGGGGTTGCGGTTATAACAGCAGTGCAGGTAATCGCCATGAAAGGCGAAGACGGGAATTCGATTCGCGGATAAGGGATTTTCGCCTTCGTCGTGTTGGCGTCGGCGGTGGTGGTAGAATCCCCGATTAAGAACATCCAGGTACTCGGGTTTTTCGGTCAGAATCGTGTTGAAAACCTTGGTCGCGCTCACCAACAACGTGCCGCCGCCGCTGGCCGATTCCCCCAGGCACAGCAACCCTGTCAGATCGGCGCCGTCGGTATGAAACGGCAGATGTTTGTTGCTGCGATACCCGCGCGACAAATGCGAGTAGGCCACGTCTTCGTCAACAACGTCCACGACCGACTGACCTTCGTAATTCTGCACCACGATGTCGCCGATTTGTGCGGCGATAACACAATACGCCGCGACGTTCTCCCGGTAGGTGAAATCATCAACAGGCCACCCGGCAAGGACCGTGAACGCCCGTCCGTTTTCCAAATCTTCGTGCACGTCGTCCAGGAATCCGGCCATTGATGGCAGCGGGAAACTTTTCGCGGTAATTTGGTGACAAGGCGTTTCGCCAACCGCCCGGACGGCTTGGATAACGTCGCCAATCATCGCCGGCGTAAAATGGCGCGTCCAGGAGTCCCGATCGCCAAGGTCTGAAGCGGCCCACACATTGTTTTCTTCTATTGGCGCTTGGTTTAAGTCAGGCATGCGTATTCCTCTTACAAATACAGCCGAATAATTTCCAACATATCGTCTGGCGTCGTGGGGTCTGGCGCCGTGGGCGTACGCATGATGCGGAGCAAGTCGCCGCCAGGCCCCATGATAAACAAGTTAGCCGTGTGATCGTGCGGGGCTCACGCCGCCAGATATTCCTTGAAGAACGCGATGGTGTCGCGCCAGGACCGGTCCGTCGCTTGTTTGTCGTAGCTGGCCCGATCCTCGCAGAAAAAGCCGTGGCCGACGCCGGGGAACACCGTCATGGAGAATTGCTTGCCGGCGCTGCTCATCGCTTCGGCGATGCGGCCATGTTC
>JABJJH010000034.1 GCA_018660965.1 Rhodospirillaceae bacterium
CATGGGCTTCCACGGCGGGGTCGATATTGGCGAAGGTGCCCACCGCGCCCGAGATCGCGCAGGTGGCGATTTCGGCGCGCGCGGCCTCCAGCCGATTGCGGTTGCGCGCGAACGCGGCGTAATGACCCGCTAATTTAACGCCAAACGTGGTCGGTTCCGCGTGGATGGCGTGGCTGCGTCCGATGGTGGGGGTGTGCTTGTGCTCCAGGGCGCGACGCTGCAGGGCCGCCAGCAGCGCGTCCAGATCGTCGAGCAGAATATCCGCCGCGCGCGTCAACTGCACCGACAGGCAGGTGTCGAGCACGTCCGACGAGGTCATGCCCTGATGCAAATAGCGCGCTTCGTCGCCGACGTATTCCGCGACATTGGTCAGAAACGCGATGACGTCGTGTTTGGTTTCGGCTTCGATTTCGTCGATGCGCGCGATCTCGAACTGGCCACGCTCCCAAATCGCCTTCGCGGCGTCCTTCGGGATGACGCCAAGATCGGCCTGCGCGTCACAGGCGTGCGCCTCGATCTCCAGCCAGATCTGGAACCGCATGGCGGGTTCCCAAATCGCGGTCATTGCGGGGCGGCTGTAACGTGGAATCATTCGGGTTGGGCTCCGGTGGTTTGGGGGCGTGTTTGTCGCGAGCCATGGCTACACCGCGCGGACCGGAACTGCAACAGGCGCGCGGCGCCGCGTTTGGATTAAATTAAACTGATTTTGCTGGCGCGACCGGGCCGCGCGGTTAGGATATTGTCATGGTTTGGAACAAATCGTCACGGACGCGGCAAGAACATGACTCTCATCGCCAGCCTGCCCATGTACGATCACCCCGGCGCCCACGCCGCGACGGATCAATGGTGGGGGACGATTGCGGCGCATGCCCGTGACCGGGGTGGGTTTGATGACCTGCCCGACAGCCTGGACCGCAGCGGAATCCGCGAAGATCATTGGCGTTCGTCCAACCTTGGCCTATCCCAGACCTGCGGCTTTCCGTTGCGTCAGACGTTTCATCCCTATCTGGCTGTGCTGGGCGCGCCGCGTTATGCGGTCGAGGGGTGTACCGGGCATGATTATTCCAGCGCCTTCGTCGTGCGCGCCGAGGATTCCGGTACATCCGTCGCGGCGATGGAAGGGCGTCGGCTGGCCTGCAACGGCCGTGATTCCCAATCGGGATACAATGTCGTAAAGGCGAAGATTGGCGCGCTCGACCGGGGCGACAATATGAATTTCCCCTTCTTTAGCGAGATGCTGATTTCGGGCAACCATGCCAACAGCGTCGCCATGGTCAAGGCCGGGACCGCCGACCTGGCCGCCATTGACGCCGTCTCGCTGGCGCTCATTCAACGCCATGCGCCGGAAAATTTCTCGGGTCTTACGGTGATCGACTATTCGGCGCCCGGCCCGTGTCTGCCCTATGTCACGAGCAACCAGCGTACCGCGGATGAGATATCGGCGCTGCGCGCGGCGATCACCGCCGCGATGGCGGACCCGTCCTTATCCGACGCCCGGGCGGATTTGCGCCTGGACGGCTTCGACGTCGTGGACGCCGATGAATACGTCCGCATCGACGCCATCACCGCTCAAGGCCAAGGCGTCGTCCTGGCGCCCGAGGACGGTTAGCGCATCGTGGGAAACTTTGCGGCCCGGGCCCCCGATTATGGACGTCCCGCCCCGTCTTGCGTCCCGCCCCGTCTTGCGCCCCGCCCCGTCTTGCGATGGACCACGTCTTGCGATGGACCCCGGTGTGCGGGTAATAATGACCGCCAATCCTTTTGACGATACGAGGCGGCCCCATGGCGACTTTGAGCACGGATGAACTGCAACAGGCGCGGGTCGATCTCGCCGCGTCGTTTCGCTGGGCGGTGCGTCATGGCTTGCATGAAGGCATTTGCAACCATTTCAGCGTCGCGGTCGGCGATGACCAGTTTTTGATCAACGCGCATGGCTATCACTGGTCGGAAATCACCGCGTCCAACATTCTTCTGGCGGATTACGACGGCAACATCGTCGAGGGCGACCGCCCGGTCGAGCCGACCGCGTTTTATATCCACAGCCGCGTTCACAAGGCGTGTCCGCAGGCGGTTTGCGTCATGCACACGCATATGCCTTACGCCACGGCGCTGACCCTGCTGGAAGGCGGGCGG
>JABJJH010000067.1 GCA_018660965.1 Rhodospirillaceae bacterium
AAGGCCAGCTATGTATTCGGCGCCGTGGTGGTCGCGGTGACGTATGGCGCGAACATTGTTCTGGCGCGCGCACGGAGGCAAAGGGGTGAATGATCAAAGCTGTGCCTTACTGATGCGAGTTGACTCAAGATCAGTCGGGCGTCGGCGTTGTTGGGGTCCGCCTGCAGCACGTTTTTCAACTCGACGACACTGCCTCGGAAATCGGCGGTTTTCAGAAGTTCTTGCGCGCGCTTCAAATGTTCCTCGACGCTGGCCTCCTTAGACTCGTCGCACCCCGTCGCAAGAACGCCCAATATGAGACATAGTGAGAGGGCCTTGCTTTTAAATCGTCCGTCCCGAATAACCATCACCGGTGAATCCTTAAAACTGTCGAATGTTAAATGCGCCGGTCTCTATTAAGTGGGCGCAGCGTGCTAGAATACACGCTTGCATGGCTAATCGCCATATCCGATGGGGTGATGTGGCGTCGAAAGAATGTTTCCTTCGCAGCCTTGTCGGCTCACCGGGAGAATGGCTAAGCTTCGGTTTGAAATTGAGTATAGGGGACATTCATGCAGGCGGATTATGTTGTTGTCGGCGCCGGGTCGGCGGGGTGTGTTCTGGCGAACCGGTTGAGCGCGGATGGCGCGCGGGTTGTGTTGCTGGAAGCCGGGCCGCCGGATCGTCATCCGATGATCCATATCCCGGCGGGCATTCGCACCTTGTTGCAGCATCCGGTGTTGAACTGGAATTATTTCACCGAGGCCGACCACGCCACCGGCGGCCGCAAAATTCACTGGCCCCGGGGCAAGACCCTGGGCGGATCGAGTTCGATCAACGGCATGTTGTATGTGCGCGGCAATCCGGCCGATTACGACGGCTGGGCGCAGCGCGGTTGTCGCGGGTGGACGCATGACGAGGTGCTGCCGTTTTTCAAGCATTCGGAAGACTTTCGCAGCGGCGGCGACGCGAAAGCGCCCGGGGGGCACCGCGGACGCGGCGGCGAGCTGGCGGTCGAGGAATATCGCACGATCCTGCCGCTGACCCATAAATTCATCGAGGCCGCCGGGCAGGCGGGGTTTCCGCACAATCCGGACTACAACGGACCCGAACAGGAAGGCGCCGCGTATTCCCAGATGACGCGCAACAACCGTTTCCGCGCCTCGACCGCGCGCAGTTTCCTGTCCGAAGCCAGAAAGCGACCCAATCTTGAGGTGATTACCGAGGCGGTCGCCACCGGTCTGCTGTTCGAGGGCAAGAAATGCGTCGGCGTGTCATACCGCCAAGGCAACCAGGACGAGGGCGGTAAAGATAAGGAAATCAGGGTGGATCGCGAGGTCATTGTTTCCGGCGGTTCGATCAATTCGCCGCATCTGCTGCAAGTGTCCGGCATCGGGCCGGGTGAACACTTGCAATCGATTGGCGTCAATGTCCGGCACGACTTGCCCGGCGTGGGCGATAATCTGTCGGATCACTTCGTCACGCGAATTTCCCATCGCATGAAGGACGACATGATGTCCATCAACCAGTTGTCGCGCGGGTTCCGTGTGGTGCGCGAAGCCATGCGTTACGCCTTGTTCGCCAACGGCGCGCTGACCTTTGGCGTGACCAGTGCGATGGTGTTCTGCCGCAGCCGCGAAGGCCTCGCCAGCCCGGATCTACAGCTTCTGTTTACCCCCGCGAGTTACAGCGCTGTCGAACTCAAGACCTTCGAGCGGCGGCCCGGCGTGACCGTCGCGGTGTGCCCCGTGCGCCCGGAAAGCCGCGGGACGATCATGGCGACCAGCGCCGACCCCTTCGACCGGCCGGCCATTCGGCCCAACTACCTGTCGGCGGAAGGCGACGCGCATGTGCTGTGGTCGGGCATAGAGAAAACCCGCGATATTCTCGCGGCCCCGGCCATGTCGAAGCATAGCTTCGGCGAAACCACGCCCGGCCCGGTCGTGAATTCGATGGAGTCGGCGCGGGCGTATGGGCGCAATTACGGCAACACCATTTATCACCCCGTCGGCACCTGCAAGATGGGCGAGGACCCGATGGCGGTGGTCGATTCCAGGCTTCGGGTGCACGGGGTGTCGGGCTTGCGCGTGATCGACGCGTCGATCATGCCGACGGTCACCACCGGGAACACCAACGCGCCGACAATCATGATCGCGGAAAAGGGCGCGGCCATGATTATCGAAGACAGCAAGACCGCTTAAAAGAGGGGTAAATTATAGCGTAGTGCTAGAATAACCCATTCGCCTGTTGCAAAGCGCGAATATATTTGACGATATTTTCCAGTTGCGGGTCGGTCACCTTGGGCACCGGCGCCATGTCGCCGAACTTCCAGTGATGCGCCCGCGCGCCTGATTTCGCCGCCCGGTAGAACGACCCGTCCGCATGGTGGCCGGGATGATAAACACGGTGCAGGAACGGCGGACCCTTATCCGTGCCGCCGCCCTGTTCGCCATGGCATTCGGCGCAATACGAACCAAAGGCGAGTTTCCCCAGCATCAGCTTGCCCGTTAGCTTGGGTTCGACGATTTTCGGGGCCTTTTCTTCGGCCTGGGCTCCGCTGGTTGGCAAGACGGGGCTTGCGACAAGGAAAAGCGCGCCCGCCAGAATGAAAATTCGACGCATATTAAGGTGTCTCCATGATTATGTGAGGGATTACAGCTTTGCGCGCGACAGCCGCAAGGCGTTGCTGATGACGGAAATCGACGACAGGCTCATCGCCGCGGCGGCGATAATGGGCGACAGGACAATCCCGAACGGTGGATACAGCACGCCGGCGGCGATGGGAACGCCCAGTGCGTTATACCCGAAGGCGAAAACCAGATTTTGACGGATATTGGCCATTGTCGCGACCGACAGGCGGCGCGCGCGGACCAGCGCGCGAAGATCGCCTTTGACCAGCGTGAACCCGGCGCTTTCCACCGCGACATCGGCGCCGGCGCCCATGGCGATCCCGACATCGGCCTGGGCCAGCGCGGGGGCGTCGTTGACGCCGTCGCCCGCCATGGCGACCTTGCGGCCTTCCGCCTGAAACGCCTGGACGATGGCCGCCTTGCCGTCGGGCAACACGTCGGCGCGAATATCATCAAGGCCCAGCTTTGACGCGACCGCCTGGGCGGTGCGTGCATTGTCGCCGGTCACCATGACGATTTGAAGGCCTTCGCGGTGCAGCGCGTCCAGCGCTTCCGGCGTGGTTTCCTTGATCGGGTCGGCGGCGGCGACCATGCCTGCGATGGCGCCGCCTGTTTTGGAATCGAGGGCGGCGACGAACATCACGGTATTGCCCTCGGCGCGCAGGGAATCGGCGTCGGCTTCGAGCGGTTGAGGGTCAAGGCCAAGGTCCACCATGAGCGCGGCGTTCCCCAAGGCGACGCGCGCATCGCCGTCGGGCCTCACGATCACGCCGGTGACGCCCTTGCCGGTGACGGCGTCGAAGTCCTTCAATTCGGGAATGTCCAGATTTTTGCCCTGGGCGCCTTTGAGGATAGCGGCGGCCAGCGGATGTTCACTGCCGCGTTCCAGGGCGGCGGCGATGGTGAGCACATTGTCCTGCGTTTCGCCCTGGGACGCGACAACGCCGGTCAAGGCGGGCTTGCCCACGGTCAAGGTGCCGGTTTTGTCGACAATCAACACATCGACCGCCGCGAAGCGTTCCAGCGCTTCGGCGTTCTTGATCAACACGCCCGCGCGCGCGCCGCGTCCCGTGGCGACCATAATCGACATCGGCGTGGCCAGTCCCAAGGCGCACGGGCACGCGATAATCAACACGGTGACGAAGGCGATGACCGCGTAGGCCAATGCCGGGGCGGGCCCGAAGACGGCCCATGCGATGGCGGCGATAATTGCGGCCAGGACGACGGTGGGCACGAACCAGCTTGCGACGACGTCGACGAGGCGTTGAATGGGCGCGCGGCTGCGCTGGGCGGCGGCGACCATCTCGACAATTTGCGACAACATGGTGTCCGCGCCAACCCGCGTCGCGGTCATGATCAAGGCGCCAGTCCCGTTCAGGGTCGCGCCGGTGAGTACGTCGCCGGGGGTTTTCTCCACCGGGATCGGTTCGCCGGTCAACATCGATTCATCCACGCTGGACCGGCCTTCCGCAACCGCGCCGTCGACGGGGATTTTTTCGCCGGGCCGAACCCGCAGGCGGTCGCCAACCAGGACCGCGTCGAGGTCGATTTCCGCTTCTGACCCGTCCGCGTTGATCCGCAAGGCTGTCTTCGGCGCCAGACCCAGCAGCGCGCGAATGGCGCCGCCGGTGCGTTCACGCGCGCGAAGCTCCAAAATCTGGCCCAGCAGGACCAGCACGATAATGACCGCGGCGGCTTCGAAATAGACGCCAACGGTCCCGCCCGCCTCGCGGAAGTCCGCCGGGAAGGCGTCCGGCGCCAGGGTTCCCGCGACGCTATAGAGATACGCGGCGCCGGTGCCGATGGCGATCAGCGTGAACATGTTGTACGAATTATTGACGATGGACGCCCAGCCGCGCTTGAAAAACGGCGCGCCGCACCACGCCAGAACCGGTGTCGCCAGGATAAGCTGGAGCCAGGTCGAGTGTTCCGGCGAGATGACATCGTGAAGCGGCACGCCCATATGCGGCGCCATGGCCAGCGCGACGACGGGCGCGCTCAACACCAACCCGACCCAGAAGCGGCGGGTGAAATCAACCAGTTCCGGGTTTGGCCCCGCATCGGCGGCGGGCACGCCCATGGGTTCCAGCGCCATGCCGCAGATCGGGCAATCGCCGAATTCTTCCCGGATAATCTCCGGGTCCATGGGGCAGGTGTACAGCGTCCCTTCCGGGGCGGGCGGCGGCGTGGGGCGACCGGCCGCATAGGCGTCGGGGTCCGCCATGAATTTTTCGTCGCACCGGCTGGAGCAGAAATAGACGCGCTCGCCCTGATGACGCTCCATATACCGGGCGCTGGCCCGTTTGACGGTCATGCCGCACACCGGGTCTTCCGCTTCCAGATAGGCGTGCGGATCCGCCTCGAACTTGGTTTTGCATCCCGCGCAACAGAAGTAATAAGACGCGCCGTCGCGTTCTGATGTGTGTGTCGCGCCGTCCGGATCCACGGTCATGCCGCACACCGGGTCGCGGATGACGGGGGCGTTTTGTTCGGCGGTTTGGGGTTGAACCGACATGATACGGCCATCCTTGGGCGTTTGAGTGACAGACCCTATCCTTATGCACCTTCCCGCCACAGGAAGGTCAAGCGACGAACTGCCGCAGGGGCCACTTTATATTCGGTATTACGCATATATTCATGGAATGGCGCGAGGCGCCGATTTACAGTGGCGATCGAATTCAGATCAACCGGGAGGATAGGCGCGTGTTTCAAAAGGATCGTTTTGTCGAAGCCTGCAAGGCCGCCGTTGGCGACGGACAACAAGCCATTCGCGATGTCGTGCTGGAAGCCGTGGCCGACCCTTCCGGCGTGATCGCCGAATTGGGCGAACCGACCCAGGCCGGGGTATATCCGATGTATCAGGGCGACGACCTGACGGTCATCAACTTCGTCTGGGCGCCGTATATGACCCTGCTGCCGCATAACCACAACATGTTCGCCGTGATCGGCCTGTATGGCGGGCGCGAAGACAACATGTTCTGGCGGCGCATCGACAGGGAAGGTGACGGC
>JABJJH010000472.1 GCA_018660965.1 Rhodospirillaceae bacterium
AAGGCCAGCGGGTGTCCCTGTGGATGTCAAACCGGGTCGAAGCCGGGGTGGCGTTTCTGGCGGCGACCCGCAACGGCTATGTCTGTAACCCGTCGCTGCATCGGAACTATACATCGGAAGAAATTCTGGCGCTTCTGGACAATATCGGCGCGGCGGCGATCTTCGCCGAAGCCGATTACGGGGTGGACGCGGCGGGAAGCAATGTTCTGGACGACATCGCCGACTTGCCTGCGATGAAGCGCGTGTTCCGTCTGCCGCCGGGTCGTGATCCCGGTTCCGACTTTCCCACGCCCGGACAGGATGCGGGCCACGCCGTTGCGCCGGAAACGAACCCGGACAAGGTGTCCTATCTGGCGTTCACGTCGGGCACCACGGGAACGCCCAAGGGGGTCATGCATTCGGACAATACCTTGCTGGCCAATCCGCGCGACATGGTGGCGGACTGGAATCACGGGCCGTCGACGGTTCTGTTGACGCTCAGTCCACTCAGCCATCACATCGCCTGGGTGGCGGTGGGGCAAGTATTGGTGTGCGGCGGGCAGTTGGTGGTCAACGATCCGGCGGACGGCATGACGCCGCTCGACTGGATTCTGGAAACCGGCGCGACGTACGTCATGGGCGTGCCGACCCATGCGATGGACATTCTGGCGGAACAAAAGGCGCGCGGGCTGGCGAAGCTCGGCGCAGTCAATCTGTTTTACATGGCGGGCGCGCCAATCCCCCGGGCGACCGCGCAGGCGTTCCTGGATCAGGGCGTAAACCCGCAGAACATTTATGGCATGACGGAAAATTCGTCGCACCAATACACCTATCCCGACGACGATCCGGAAACCATCGTCAGCACCTGTGGCCGTGGCGGTCCCAGTTATACGGTGCGCATCTTCGGTCAGGAAAATTCCGACGTTGAGGTTCCCAATGGCGAGGTCGGGCAAATTGGTGGCAAGGGCGCCTGCCTCATGCTTGGGTATTTCGATAATCAACGCGCGACGGAGACTTCCTTCAACAAGGACGGGTGGTTTTTGTCAGGCGATCTGGGGCGTCTTGACGACAGGGGCTGTCTTGAAATCGTCGGGCGACTGAAAGACGTCATCATTCGCGGCGGCCACAACATTCACCCCGCGAAGATCGAGGACCTGGCGATCAAGCACGCCAGTGTGGAAAAGGCGGCGGCCTTCGCCGTGCCGGACGAGCGGTTGGGTGAACGGGTCGGGTTGGCGGTCATTCCCGCCCCGGACAGCGCTGACACAGGCGATGCGACGCTGGATGGCGAGGCGGTGCTGGCGCATTTGTTTGAAAACGGATTGTCCAAATTGGATATGCCGGAATATTTCATCGTCATGCCGGAACTGCCCCTGACGCCAAGCGGAAAAATTCTCAAACGCGAACTGGCCGAATGGGCGCGCAACGGACGCATCGCACCAACGCCCATACGCTTTAAAGAACCGTCTTAAGGAGACATCATCCATGGCCGATCTGGAACTGACGCGCCGCGAAGAATTCGCGATCATCACCTTGAACCGACCCAAGGCCTTGAACGCCTTGAGCTTTCAATTGGTGCGCGATATCGCCGCCGCCCTGGACGAGGTGGAAACCTCCGACGCCCGTGCGGTGCTGTTCACCGGGGCGGGCGACCGGGCGTTTTGCGCCGGCGCCGATATCAAGGAATTGACGGGGCTCACCCTGTCGAATCAGAAACGCACCACGACGTTCGGGCAACGAACCTTCGCCCGTCTCGATTCGTTTCCCATACCCTCCGTCGCGGTCATCAACGGGTACGCCTTCGGCGGAGGCATGGAATTGGCCAGCGCCTGCACCTTCCGGGTGGCGACGCCGAACGCCAAGATGGGGTTACCGGAAATCAAGCTTGGCCTGATCCCGGGGTACGGCGGCACGCAGCGGCTGCCTCGTTTGATTGGTCAGGCCCGCGCGTTGGAAATCATCATGTCGGGCCGCACGGTGGAGGCGAGCGAGGCCGAACGCATTGGTCTGGTCAGCGCGATTCTCGAGGGCGACGCCATGGACGCCGCGATGGCGTTCGCCCGGACGTTTACCTGCTATGGCCTGCCCGCGCTGTCATTGGCTCGCGAGGCTGTCTTGCGCGCAGGGGAAACGTCGCTGGACGAAGGCCTGAACGCCGAAGCCGACCTCAACACATTGGCGTTTCAGACCGAAGACGCCAAGGAAGGCATGGCGGCGTTCACGGATAAACGCCCGGCGGTTTTCAAGGATGTCTGACCCAGCGCCGTCCAGTTCGCCAGGCAAAGGCCGCGCCATCGCGGTGACCGGCAGCAGCCGGGGCATCGGCGCGGGGATCGCGTTGGAACTGGCGCGGCGGGGCTTCACTGTTGGGTGCCTGTCACGCGGCGGCGGTCTGCCGGACGGCGCTGATCCGGACGGGCCTTACATCCCCCACACCTGCGATGTGACCGATGAGGCCAGCATCAAGGCCGCCATCGACGGATTTGCGAAAGACGCGGGCGGGTTGAACGGCGTGGTGAACAACGCCGGATTGATGATCGAGGAAAAGAGCGCCGAGTTGTCCCGCGCCACGTTCGAGGCGGTGATGGCGACCAACGCCACGTCGGTCATGCTGGTCAGCCGCGATGCGTTTCCCCATCTTGTCGCGGCGGGTGGCGGCGGCATCGTCAATATCGGGTCGTTCTGGGATAAAATCGGCGTGTCGCGTAATGCGCCCTATTGCGCGTCGAAAGCGGCTATTGCGGCTATTACCCGCTGCCACGCGGTTGAGTGGGCGCGGCACGGCATTCACGTCGTCAATATCGCGCCGGGTTACATCGAAACCGACATGAACCATGAATTTTTCGAATCCGAGGCGACCAAGGAGTGGCTGCGGCAACGCTCGCCGCTGGGCCGTCCCGGCCTGGTGCCGGATGTGGCGAAACTGGTCGCGGCGTTGTTCTGCGAGGATATTCCCTTTCTGACCGGCGAGACGATTTATATCGACGGCGGCCAGGCCGTCGCGAATTAGGCCCACAGGAATCCTGTTTCATGAAAATTTTTGAACATCTCGATGACTCCATCACTTTGTCCGGGGACGAGGCCATTTTGTTCGACAGCGTCCGGGCGCTGGCGCGCGACAAAATTGCGCCGCGCGCCGCCGCCTACGACCAATCGGGCGACTTTCCCTGGGATAACGTCGCGGACATCAATGCGCTGGGCCTGAACGCCATGTTCGTGCCGGAAGCCTATGACGGGGCGGCGTTGTCCTATACCGCCTATCTGCGATGCGTGCGGGAAATCAGCAAAGCGTGTGCGGCGACCGGCGTTATCTGGGCGACGAACTTTCACGCCATGAAGCCGGTCATCGATTTCGGAGACGAGGCGCAGAAACGCCGTATTTTGCCGAAAATCGTCCAGGGCGCGTTGGCGTCGCTGTGCATCACCGAACCGGACGCGGGGTCCGATGCGACGGCCATGCGCACGCGGTTCACGCCCGACGGCGACTCCATCGTCGTCGATGGCGGCAAGCTGTTCATCTCCAACGGCGGCGCGTCGGATTTCTATCTGGTGTTCGGCAAATGGTCGGAAATCGACGATGCGCGCGGCGCGATGTCGGCGGTCGTCATCGACAAGGATACGCCGGGTTTTTCCGCCGGCGCCAAGGAAGACAAAATGGGCGTCCGCGCCTCGGCGACGACGTCGCTGACGTTTGACGGCTGCCGAATTCCCCGCGAGAACCTGCTCGGCGCGCCGGGTGATGGGTTGAGAATTCTGTTGTCGTCGTTGAACAACT
>JABJJH010000509.1 GCA_018660965.1 Rhodospirillaceae bacterium
AAGCTTGACGTTGTGGCCGTTCACCGCGACAACGCCGCCGCCGCGATGCGCGGTGATTTGCCGTTTGATCGAATGAATGTCCTCGATTGCGGCGAAATCGAGATTGCGGCGCCAGACATAGGGTCGAAGATTGTGCAGGAATTCCGCGCCAAGCGCTAGATCGCCCGCGACGGGACGCGCTTTTATCATCGCCGCGCGTTCCCAGTTCTGACCCATGCTTTCGTAATAATCCTCGGCGGCCTGGACGGAAATGGCGAGCTGCGTTGCCCCCGGGTCGGGTCGCAATCGTAAATCCGTCCGGAAGACATAGCCATCCGCGGTGCGTTCGTCGAGAATGCGCATCAGGGCGCGTGTCATGCGCACGAGGTCGCGCCGCAAACGATCCGGATCAGGGCAGTCGATTTTTTCCGGGTCGTACAGGACGATCAGATCGATATCGCTAGAGTAGTTAAGTTCACGCGCGCCGAGTTTCCCCATTCCCAAAACGACGTAGCCGCAATCCCGCTGCGGATCGCTGTTGTCCGGCAGTGTGATGACACCCTCGGAATCGGCCTCGTGCAACAGGCCGGAAAGCCCGATTTGCAGGGATTTTTCCGCGAAATCCGATAATGCGCCGGTCACTTGGTCGAGAGTCCAAACCTTGGAAATATCGGCCAACGCGATCAGTAGCGCCGCCTTGCGTTTCGCGCGGCGCAGCGACGCCATGATGGCGGTAATGTTGGAATCCTGAGGCTCTATGTCGGCGAGCAACCGGGGAAACATTTTGTCCGGCCCTTCGCGCATCAAGTCGCGCGCGAACGGCAATTCCAATAGTAAACACTGGCCCAGGAAGGGGCTGTTGCCGAAAATGGAATCGAGGAATCTCCGTCCTGCATCATCCGCGCACAACGCGTCCACGAACGCCGCTAAATCGTCCTGATCGGCGGCTGTATCGTGGAGTCGTTCAATCCCGACGCGCGCGCGCTCGGTGTCGCTGGGATCGGGAACGCCGGATTGGGCGAAGGCGAGAAATCGCGGCATCATGCTACGTGGATAATCTAATCGAATCATGCGATGAATGATGTCTCGCAAGGTGCGTGAATTGGTTCACGCGGTCAAGGTTGATAAGGAACGGCCGGTAAGTTGATCCGTCGTACATTCGTTTTCATTCTGGAAATTTTGGCTGGCCTCGTCGCGGGCGGGGCCATACTGGCGCTTGTATGCGTTTGGTGGCTGTCCAGCGGGCCGGTGCAGCTTACCTTTCTCACGCCTTACATAGAACGCGCGCTATCGCCCGAAGGCGGTACGCTGTCGGTCGAAATTGAAGATACACGGCTGGTTTGGGCGGGGTGGGCCCGCGCCGTCGATATCCGCGTGAAAAATGTAAGGCTACTTGATTTCGAGCGTGAAGAACTCGCGGTCCTGCCGCAGGTGGCGGTGGGACTGTCGTTAACAGCCCTGATGCGTGGGATTGTCGCGCCGACCAGCCTTGAAATAATTGCGCCCAAGGTCACGGGCATTCGCACCGAGGACAGCCATCTCATCTTCGGGTTTTCCAGCAACGATCCGACGCAGCGGTCGCCGGAAACCGCGATGTTTTCGCGCTTGCTTACCGATCTTCTGGGGACGCCGGATCCCACGCGGCCCTTCGGTTATTTGAAGACGGTCAGTATTCGCGAGGCCGATTTGGCCTTCGAGGATCGGAAATTCGGCAATACCTGGCGCGCGCCGAGCTCGGACATTGAATTTCGGCGCGACCGGTCGGGAATCAAGGTCGCGGGCGTACTCGACCTTGTGTTGGATGGACAAAAAAGCCGCGTTGACGGCTCGGTGGTGTTCAACGCCGAAACCGAGGATTTGGATATAGAGTTGCGCTTTTCCGGATTTGAGCCCGGCCTTGTCACCCGCAACTCGGAAATCGATTTGGTGCGCAAGCTTTCGGCCTTTAACTTGTCGCTATCGGGTGAAATTGGCGTGTTGATGAACATCGACGGACTCGTGAAGTCTGTTCGATTGGATTTATCGTCGCGCCTTGGCGAGGCGAACGGGAGCCTGACCTTCCATCCGGACGGATACAATTATACCGCTGCATTCGACATTGTCGGGGTGCCGGTCGCACGATTGTCGGAAGTCATGCCCGAATACGCCAATTTGGCCGCTTTCCAGGCGGACGCATCGGGGCGGATCGCATTGGATGGCGCCATCGATGGTCGAATTGGCGTGATCGACTTCGACCTTCAAGTCGGTGAAGGCGTTCTGGATGCGCCGAAAACCCAGGAGTCGCCGATAAGATTTACAGGCGGGCGTTTAAGCGGTCGAATCGAGGCGGACTTGTCGCGATTCCAAATCCGAGAAGCCTCGTTGGCCTTGGATCAGGGGGCGGTTTCCGTTCATGTTTCGGGGTGGCGCGTCGGGAAGGACTTCGATGTCCGCCTTGATGGCGTGGCGACGGATTTGACGATTGAGACCTTGCGGTCCGTATGGCCGACAGTCCTTGGCAAGGACGCTCGGGATTGGACAATGGAGAACATCGCGACGGGCAATCTCGAGGATGCACGCGTTGGATTGGTCGCGCATATCGAAAACGGCGATCTTGCGCAAATAGCTGTTAAGTCCTTGAACGGATCGGCGCGGATTTCCGGCGCGACGGTTGCGTATTTCAAGCCGTTGCCGCCGCTGACCAACGTCATGGTGGACATGACGTTTACCGAGGCGCTTCTGGACATCGCCGCGCGGCGCGGACAGTTGGGCGACCTTATCGTGCGGGACGGTGCAGTTAACATTACCGGTCTTGACCTTGAAGATCAGGACATCGCGATTGATCTGGTCGTCGAGGGTCCCGTGAAAACCGCCGTTGCGATTTTGGATCAGGAACCGCTTGGCCTGATCCAAAAACTCGGTGTTGGAAAGTCCGAAATACTTGGCGACATGGCCGCGCGGTTAAAGTTCAAGTTTCCGTTGGCCCATGCCCTGCGCTTTACCGATGTGGGGCTCGCCGCCGCCGCGAATTTACGCGGTGTGTCTCTCGATACGAACCTGTACGGCTTGCGTTTGAGCGACGCTGATTTGAACTTGCAACTCACCGGGCAGGTAATGGAAATCACGGGGACGGGGGCGTTGAACGGTGTCGCGGCGAAAATTAAATGGCGGGAAGAATTCGCAAGGCCGGGCGGCGTGCGCAGCCGCGTGGATGTCGCTGGCCGACTAAGCGACGAAGATCGCAAGGCCCTGGGCCTACCCGAAACGAAATACGCGACAGGCGCGGTGACGGCGGAGATTGGATATACGAGTTTTGTCGATGGCCGCGGCGAAGTCATTGTTAAGGGGGATTTGAAGGAAGCCGAATTGAACGCGCCGCTTTGGGGGTGGCGCAAACCGTCCGACACTCCCGGAAATTTGTATCTTTTCGTGAAAATGCAAAAAGACGGTGGCGTGGTTTTCGAGGATGTTCGCCTAACGACGCCAAAAATCCAGTTGAAAGCCGGCGTCACGCCGAACGCTGACTTTACCGGAGTGCGCAATGTCGAGTTGCGGAATTTCGAATACGCCGGCAATCAAATGCAGGGAACCGTCCGACCGCTTGATGGCGGTGGTTACGACATTCGTTTGTCCGGTCGGCAAATTGATATCTCATCGTTTTTTGACCAACTCGAAGACATTGGAGATTTGTCGAAGGAAACGCCGTTGCCGCCGCTGTCCATACAGGCCAAATTCGATAGCGTCTTGATCGGGGAGGGGCGGCGCCTGGGCCAGGTGAGCGCGGCGTTGCGTCGAACGGGGGCCTACTGGACCAGAATTGGGGTGGATGGCGGATTCGGGAAGAATGGCCGTGTGCGAATCAATTACGGGCCGGTGCGTCAAGGGCATGCATTACAGATAAGCAGCAACGACGCCGGTCAGGCGCTTTCGGCCCTGGGCTGGTCGAAGCGCATCAAGGGCGGCAGCATGATTATTGTCGGTCGTCAGAAAAAACCGGGGACGCCCATGAAGGGACGCTTCCGGTTTGGCCGCTTCAAGGCGAAGGAGGCGCCGGCGCTGGCGCGTATCCTGCAAGTGTTGTCCCTGACGGGCATCTTCAGCGCGCTGAATCAGCAGGGGCTCGATTTCGAGACCTTCGAGGGGGAATTCGACTATTTCGGCGGGACGCTTAATTTTCCGCGCGCGCGCGCCTTCGGTTCCGATCTTGGCATCACGATAAAGGGGCATGTTTTTTTGCACAACGAAACCGTGGACATGTCGGGAACGGTGGTCCCGTCGTATACGGTCAATCAGGTGATCGGGAATATTCCAATCCTTGGCGGGTTGTTGACCGGGGGCAAGGATGAAGGCCTGTTCGCCGCGAATTATAAGATGAGTGGGTCGCTCGAAGACCCTAAGGTCGACGTCAATCCTCTGTCTATTTTAGCGCCGGGCATTCTACGCCGTCTGTTCAGTGGCGAAACCGACCCCTTCGAGGAGCCCGAGTTCGAGGCGAGCGCAGAATAAACCTTCGGTCAAACAGGCCGCACGAGCGCATGTTTCTTTTTGCCGGACGATAGTTTGATGACGCCCTCGGCGTTGATGTCCGCTTCGCCGATGATCGCGGCGTCGTTGGCTATTTTGATGTCGTTCACGCGACCGCCGCCACCCTTGATCAATCGCCGCGCTTCGCCATTGCTGGCGGCTAAATTCGCGCGGCGCATCAATTCGTAGGCGAGCACGCCGTCGTTCAGTTCCGTCCGGGGCACCTCGATGGTGGGCAGGTCGCCGCCAAAGCCCCTGTCATCGAATGTCTTGCCGGCGGTTTCCGCGGCGGTCCTGGCGGCGTCGGCTCCGTGACACAGCGTGGTCGCTTCGTTGGCGAGTATTTTTTTCGCCTCGTTAATTTCCGCGCCGTCGAGTTTCTCCAGACGCGCGATTTCATCGAGCGGCAATTCCGTGAACAGCTTCAAGAAGCGTCCGACATCGTCGTCATGGGTATTCCGCCAATACTGCCAGTAATCGTAGGCGGATAATCTGTCGGCGTTGAGCCAAACCGCGCCTTCCGCCGTTTTACCCATTTTGGCGCCAGTGGCGGTCGTTAAAAGCGGCGTGGTCAGGCCAAACAGTGTTGTTTGGTCGATCCTGCGGGCCAGATCGATGCCGCTGACAATGTTTCCCCACTGATCCGACCCGCCCATTTGCAATCGGCAGCCGTTGCGCCGCGACAGTTCCAGGAAATCGTAGGACTGCAACACCATGTAATTGAATTCCAGAAACGACAGCGGCTGTTCACGGTCGAGGCGGAGCTTTACAGAATCGAAGGACAGCATCCGGTTGATGGAAAAATGCCGCCCGTAATCGCGCAGAAAGGATATGTAAGCGAGACCGTCGAGCCAGTCCGCGTTGTTCACCATGACGGCGCCTGCGTCGTCGTCGCCAAAGGTCACGAATTTTTCGAAGATGCCTTGTATGCCCTTTATATTGGCTGCGATGTCAGCTTCGCCGAGGAGCTTGCGCTGTTCGTCCTTGCCCGACGGGTCGCCGACCTTCGTCGTGCCCCCGCCCATGAGAACGACCGGCTTGTGTCCGCTTTGTTGCAGCAGGCGTAACAGCATGATTGGCACGAGGCTGCCGACATGAAGCGAATCGGCGGTGGCGTCGAAGCCGATATAGGCCGTGACGGTTTCTTCCTGAAATAAATTGTCGAGGGCGTCGAAATCCGTGCATTGGTGGATAAAACCACGTTCGACGGCGGCCTGCAGGAATGCGGAGCGAGGTTGGTCCATGGTACTATTCCGAATGGTGCTTGCGGGAGCGGCGCTCGTTTAACACAATCGCGAGCTTCCCTCAAACGTCGCGTGATTAATTCAGGCTGAGGATAGTTGAAAGGTCGAAACTAAATGGTTGAAACCGCATATGTGGAATCCGGCAGCGTCGCCCTTGCCGTAGGACTGATGAGTGGAACGTCGCTCGACGGTGTGGATGCAGCGTTGATACGAACCGACGGCCTTTCAACCGTCGAAACCCTGGGTGCGGTGACCGTTCCGTATGACCAGGAGCTTCGGGAAAGTTTGCGCGATTCAATCACGCGCGCCGAATGGTTGCCTGATGTCGACGCCGTCGCCGCGTCGCTGACCCGCGCCCATGCCGAAGCGGTGTCGGCGCTGATGGCCGCGTCGGGCGTTCCGCTGCAGACCGTCCACGTTATAGGATTTCACGGACAGACGATTTTGCACCGGCCCGAGGCCGGTATGACATGGCAAATCGGCGATGGCGCCATGCTCGCCAGCCTCACCGGCGTTGATGTCGTATCCGATTTCCGCAGCGCCGACGTGGATTCGGGGGGAGAGGGTGCGCCGCTGGCGCCGATATTCCATGCCGCAATCGCCGCCAATATGGATAAGCCGGTGGCGATATTGAATGTTGGCGGCGTCGCCAATGTGACCTGGATTGGCGACGGTGACGGCGGCGGCATCGACTTGCTCGCCTTTGATACGGGGCCTGGCAATGCGATGATAGATGACTGGATGCTGGCGCGCATGGGAAGCCCGATGGACAAGGACGGGGCCTTGGCGGCGACCGGGAATGTGCATGCCGACATCGTTGATGCAATGTTGAAGGACGATTATTTCAAACGACCGCCGCCGAAATCGCTTGATCGCAACGCTTTTAGCGCCGACCCAGTCGCGGGCCTGTCGCCGTCCGATGGCGCTGCCACCCTGACCGCATTCACGGCGGCGGCGGTTGGTCGCGCCATGGATCATTTTTCCGCGCTGCCTGCGCGCTGGCTTGTTTGTGGCGGAGGACGGCGGAACGGGACGCTGATGTCGATGTTGGCTGCGCGCGTGCAGGCGCCCCTCGACCCCATAGAGGCGATTGGATGGGATGGCGATTCCCTTGAAGCGCAGGCCTTCGGATATCTCGCGGTGCGCCATTTGCGCGGATTGCCGATCAGTTTTCCAGCCACCACCGGCGTGTCCGCGCCCATGACGGGCGGCGCTCTCGACCAAGCCTGATGGGTGACCAAGCCTGACAGGCAACCCGTCGATTTAGGCGTTATTTCGCTTCGGCGTTTTCGTCGGACAGCGCGCGATCGACATAGCTACCGACGTGTTGGTCCAATTTATCGGTCAGGCCGTGGAAAAAATGATTGGCGCCGCTAATGGTTTTCAGATCGATGGTGATGCCTTTTTGCTGGCGCAGTTTGTCAATCAGCTTGTCCACCGAATTTGGCGGGACGACTTCGTCCTTATCTCCGTGCAGAACGAGTCCCGAGGAGGGGCATGGCGCGAGAAACGAGAAGTCGAACATGTTCGCTGGCGGCGCCACGGAGACGAAGCTGTTGATTTCCGGACGCCGCATCAAAAGCTGCATGCCGATCCAGGCGCCGAAGGAAAACCCGGCAACCCAGCATTGCGATGAATTTTCATTGTAGGATTGCAACCAATCCAGCGCCGTAGCCGCGTCCGACAGTTCCCCTTCGCCGCGTGAAAACACGCCTTGGGACCGGCCAACGCCGCGAAAGTTGAACCGAAGGCACGAAAATCCGCGCTGCGCAAACGCATGATACAACGTATAGACGACCTTGTTGTTCATCGTGCCGCCGTGTTGTGGATGCGGATGCAAAATCAGCGCGATCGGGGCGTTTGGCTGTTTGGCGTGCAGATAGCGGCCTTCAATACGGCCTTCGGGACCGTTAATGATGATCTCAGGCATTTAGTCTCCAATAATTTAGTGTTCGTTAGACGCCGTGTCCCGACACAGGCTAGAATTCGGCAGCTCAATAATGTGGCGCAAACCATTGGACGGTAAGGCGTAACACGGGCCTAACTTGACGAGTCAACGCCAGCGCCTATATTCTTGCTATGTTGTAAATAGTCTATCCGATTTCAGACGTCAAAGCGTGAACCTTGAATATTGGCGTTGTTGACGCCAATTACATGTAAATTCTTATCGGAAAAATTATGTTCAAGACCTTTCGCGAGGAAATCCGTAGCGTTATGGCGCGCGACCCTGCGGCGCGGTCATGGGTGGAAGTCGTCGTATGCTATCCCGGTTTTCACGCCTCGATGTTGCATCGGGCGTCGAGTTGGCTCTGGCGCCATCATTTTTATTTGTTGGGCCGCGCGTTGTCGCAGTTGGCCCGCATCCTCACGGGCATTGAAATTCACCCCGGCGCGAAAATTGGTCGAGGCTTTTTCGTCGATCACGGCATGGGCGTCGTCATTGGCCAAACGGCGGAATTGGGTAGCAACGTGACGCTGTATCACGACGTGACCCTGGGCGGCGTGTCGCCCGCCGTGGAATCCGATAGTCAACGCAATCAGAAACGGCACCCGACGTTGGAAGATGACGTAATCGTTGGTTCCGGCGCACAAATATTGGGGCCAATCATCATCGGCGCCGGCGCGCGTGTCGGCGCGAATGCGGTTGTGACAAAAGACGTGCCGCCGCACACCACTGTCGTTGGAATACCGGCGCGCGCCGTTGTCCGCGCCCGTGGGGAGGAAAGCGGCGAATTCGCGCCTTATGGCACCCCCTTGGGGGATTTGCCGGACCCGGTCGCCCGGGCGCTTGAAGGTCTGATGGATCAGGTGACCAGTTTAAAGACCCGGATCGACGAGTTGGAATCGCAGGTCGAGGACATGGGCGCATCTTGTGGTGGCGTCGGGTTCGACCCGGATGAAATCGACTCGCGGGAAGCGGGACCAAAAGTAGGCCGTAGTTAAAGCGCCCGCGCATAGGGGCATAACATATAGGAGTGGTGTGGAGTGCGCTTGAGCACGAAGGGAAGATACGCCGTCATGGCGATGGCCGATCTTGCGATCAACGGACACGGCGCGCCGGTCGCGTTGGCGGACATTGCGGGACGGCAGGAAATATCGTTGTCGTATATGGAGCAGTTATTCGCCAAGTTGCGGCGCGCGGGGCTGGTGAAAAGCGTGCGCGGACCGGGCGGTGGATATCTGCTTGGCCGAACGCCCAAGGAAACCCGGATATCCGATATTATTCTGGCGGTTGACGAACCGATCCTTGTAACCCGCTGTAAGGCCGGGTCGCCGCAAGGATGCATGGAGAATAAAGGGCGCTGCATCACCCATGACTTATGGGAAGAACTGGAAAATCATATCCATTTGTTCTTAAGCTCCTTGTCGTTGGAGGATGTCGTCGAGGGCCGAGTCCTTGGCGCCAGCGGTGTGTTGCACCGCAATGAGCTGCCCGTCGCCGTCGCCCGCTAAGGTTACTTTAGAGGCCGCAATGACGGTCTACCTCGATTATAATGCAACCGCGCCGATGCTGAGCGCCGTGATTGGTGTGATGACGGATGTGATGCGCGAGACCGGGAACGCGTCTTCGGTTCACCAGTTTGGTCGCCGGGCGCGAAGCCATGTGGAATCCGCCCGGCGCGATGTCGCCGCTCTGATTGGCGCCCGCGCCCAGAATGTGGTCTTCACCGGTGGCGGCACGGAAGCGAATAACCTGGCGCTTGTGGGTTTGGTCGACCTCGAAAATGGCGGCGGCGACTCCGGCAGGCGCTGCGTGATCGTTTCCGCGACCGAACATCCCTCCGTATTGCAAGCCGCGCCGAATGTTGAAATCGCTCCGGTGGATGCGTCTGGTCGTATCGATTTGGCGGCTTTGGACGCGTTGTTGTCAAAGAACAAAGAGCCTGCGCTGGTGTCGGTGATGGCGGCGAATAATGAAGTCGGAATCTTACAGCCGATCAGCGATATTGCAAAACTGGCGCATGAGCATGGCGCTTTGCTGCATTCGGATTTTATCCAGGCGGCGGGGCGTATCGAACTGGACATGATCGGCCTCGGCGTAGATGTGGCGACATTGTCCGCGCACAAAATTGGCGGACCGCAGGGCGTTGGCGCGTTGATTATGGGCGATGGGATCATGGCTGAGAATTGGTCGCTGTCACCCTTGGTTCGCGGCGGCGGGCAGGAACGCGGCCATCGGGCGGGCACGGAAAATGTGGCCGGCATCGCCGGATTTGGCGCCGCTGCGCGGCTGGCGGCGGTCGCGGCGAAAGATACGGCGGCGGTCGAACGTCTCCGCGATGACCTGGAGACGCGGACGATGGCGGCCGCATCCGACGCCATCGTTATCGCGCGCGACGTCGCGCGGCTCCCCAATACGAGTTGTATCGCCATGCCGGGCGTGAAAGCGGAAACTCAAATCATGGGGCTGGACCTTGCGGGCGTGGCGGTCAGCGCGGGGTCCGCCTGTTCGTCGGGTAAGGTCCAGTCCAGTCACGTATTAAACGCCATGGGCGTGGATGCGGCTATCGCCGAATGCGCCATTCGCGTTAGCTTGGGAGGGGCGACGACGGTGGCGGATATAGATGCGTTTATAGGGGCGTGGTCATCGCTTGTTCACCGCGTTGCGAAACAGGGCGAACCGTCGGGAACCATGAACAATGCCTAAAATGACATTCGTCGAAGCGGACGGAAACCATCGCGAGGTGGAGGCGAAAGCGGGCCGGTCCGTCCTCGAAATTGCGCATGCAAACAATATTGATATCGAAGGCGCCTGTGAAGGCGCCATGGCGTGTTCAACCTGTCACGTCATCGTCGAGGCGGAATGGTTCGACAGATTGCCCGAACTCAGCGAGGACGAAGAAGATATGCTGGATTTGGCGTTCGGTCTGACACGGTGGTCGCGGCTGGGGTGCCAGTTGGAATTGACCGATGAACTGGATGGGCTCGTGGTTCGTTTGCCCTCGGAAACCAGAAACCTTTTGTTGGAATAGGCGAATGTGGCGTGGTGCGACGATGAATGACCAATGACCGACTATAGTCTGTATGAGACGCTCAAGGCCGGTTGCAGTGGCGACTGGGCGGCGTATGTCGAGCATGACTTCGTGCGCGGTCTGGGCGATGGGACGTTGCCGCGTGCGTCGTTCGAGTATTATCTGCGGCAGGATTATCTGTTCCTGATCCATTTTGCCCGCGCGCACGCCTTGGCGGCGTTTCAAGCCGAGTCGCTTGAGGATTTACGCCAGTCGGCGAAAACCGTGTCGGCCATTATCGACGGTGAAATGCAGTTACACGTCGCCTATTGCGCCCAATGGGGCATAACCGAAGATCAAATGGCGGCGACCCCCGAAGATCCCGCCAACATGGCCTACACGCGCTATGTATTGGAGCGTGGTCTTGCGGGCGATGGTTTGGATTTGGCGGTCGCGCTGGCGCCGTGCATCGTGGGGTACGCCGAAGTCGCCGCTTTCCTGTTGTCCAGCCCCGATACGATTCTGGACGACAACCCATACCGGGAATGGATAGAGACCTACGCGGACGAGGATTATCAAGACGTCGCCTGGGGACATGCAAGCCACTTGGACCGGTTGATGGCGGCGCGCGGCGGACCGGGCCGGATCGCCGCCTTGTCGAAGACGTTTCATGACGCCACGCGTCTGGAGATCGGGTTCTGGCAAATGGGTGTGGACCGGGTGTCGTAGTCCAATCCATATGAATTCGACGTCAATTTTCTATAAAAATGCGCAATTTCGCCTAAAAACATTGTTTTAGGGGTTGAAATTGTGGGGTGGACGGAACATTTTCCAATCCGTACTAAATTCGTACGGATTGGAGGCGACCGTGTTCAAGATTAGCCGAATGATCGATTACGGCGTGGTTATAATGTCACGGCTTGCGTATGCGCAGGACGAAATGATGACGGCGCCGGAAATTGCGGACGCCACGGGTCTGCCCATGCCAACCGTATCGAAGGTCCTGAAATCCCTGGGACGCAGCGAGATTGTCGATTCCCATCGAGGGGTTCATGGCGGTTATACGTTGGGGCGGCTGCCCGGCGACATCACCCTGGCGGACATTATCGAGACACTGGAGGGGCCGGTCGCGCTGACGGCGTGCGTCGATGGCTCCGACGACCAGTGCAAGGTCGAAACATTTTGCCCTATCCGCGGCGGCTGGGAAAAAGTGAATGTCGCAATCCGCAAGGCGCTGGAGGATGTGACGTTAGCCGAACTTTCGACGTTTCCGGAATTCCCGGCGCCTGTACCGGTCGCGCGGGACGCCGATCCCACCCAGCTTGGCCACGTTAATAATACCGGAGTTACGCAGTAATGGCCGCGACCATCGAAACCGTGGAGCAGGTGCAAACCCTGGCCAATGACGGCTACAAGCACGGCTTTGTCACCGATATCGAAATGGAGACCGCGCCGAAGGGGCTGAGCGAGGATATCGTCCGTTTCATTTCGGCGAAAAAGAACGATCCGGAGTGGTTGTTGGAATGGCGCCTGACGGCGTATCGGCATTGGCTCACCATGCCGGAACCGACCTGGGCCAAGGTTGTACACCCGCCCATCGACTATCAGGATTCGTACTATTACGCGGCCCCGAAAAGCGACAAGGACAAACCGAAAAGTCTCGACGAGGTCGACCCCAAGCTTTTGGAAACCTATGAAAAGCTCGGCATTCCCTTGCTCGAACAGGAAATGCTCGCCGGTGTTGCGGTGGATGCTGTGTTCGATAGCGTATCCGTGGCGACGACGTATAAGAAGAAACTTGAAGAATTCGGCGTCATTTTTTGTTCGATTTCCGAAGCGATTCAAACCCATCCGGACCTGGTGCGGCAATACCTGGGATCGGTTGTGCCCTATGGCGACAACAAGCACGCGGCGTTGAACAGCGCGGTCTTCACCGATGGGTCGTTCGTTTATATCCCCAAGGGGGTGCGATGCCCGATGGAGTTGTCCACGTATTTCCGCATCAACGCGGAAAATACGGGGCAATTCGAACGCACGCTGATCATCGCGGATGAAGGATCTTACGTCAGCTACCTCGAAGGCTGCACCGCGCCGCAACGCGACGAGAACCAACTTCACGCAGCCGTAGTTGAACTGGTCACCCTCGACGATGCGGAAATAAAATATTCAACGGTGCAGAACTGGTATCCCGGCGACGAGGAAGGGCGCGGCGGCATTTATAATTTTGTCACCAAGCGCGGCGCGTGCCGGGGACGAAATTCTAAAATTGCCTGGACCCAGGTGGAAACCGGGTCCGCGATAACGTGGAAATATCCAAGCTGCGTTCTGATTGGCGACAATTCGGTTGGCGAGTTCTATTCCGTGGCGATTACCAACAATTACCAGCAGGCCGACACTGGCACGAAGATGATTCACATCGGCAAGAACACGCGCTCAACGATTGTGTCGAAGGGCATTTCGGCGGGGCGCGCGGATCAAAGCTATCGCGGGTTGGTCAAGATCATGGCCGGGGCGGATGGCGCGCGAAACCATACGCAGTGCGATAGTTTGCTGATAGGCGACCAATGCGGCGCGCATACGGTGCCCTATATCGAATGCGGCAACCCCACCGCCAGCGTCGAACACGAAGCGACCACCGCCAAAATCAATGACGATCAGTTGTTTTACTGCCAACAACGCGGGCTGTCGGAAGAAGAAGCCGTGTCGTTGATCGTGAACGGGTTTTGTAAGGAAGTGATGAAGACGCTGCCGATGGAATTCGCGGTCGAAGCGCAAAAATTAATTGGAATCAGCCTTGAAGGCAGTGTCGGCTAACGCCGCGCGGGCCTGTCCGAGGATCAAGAGATGAGAGAATTTTATGTCGTTACTTGAAATACGAAATCTGCACGCCACGGTCGGCGACAAGGAAATCCTGAAAGGGATCGACCTTGTGATGAAACCGGGCGAAGTGCATGCGATCATGGGCCCCAACGGGTCGGGCAAAAGCACGCTGTCCTATGTGTTGGCGGGTCGTGACGGGTACACCGTCACCGAAGGCGAGGTTTTGTTTGATGGACGGGACTTGTTGGCGTTGCCCGCTGACGAACGCGCCTGCGCCGGGCTTTTCCTGGGCTTTCAGTACCCGGTGGAAATTCCAGGCGTCGCCACCATGACGTTTCTGAAAACCGCGCTCAATGCGGTGCGCGCCTACCGGGGCGATGATCCGCTGGACGCGATGCAATTCCTGGCCTTTGTTCGCGAACGCGCCGCTATTTTGAACGTGACCGACGATATGTTGCGGCGCGCGCTCAATGTCGGATTTTCCGGTGGTGAAAAGAAGCGTAACGAGATTTTACAGATGGCGGTTCTCGAACCGACGCTCGCGGTTCTGGACGAAACGGATTCCGGGCTCGACATCGACGCCCTTAAAACCGTCGCGGAAGGCGTCAACGCCATGCGCACGCCCGAACGCGGCATGTTGGTGATTACGCATTATCAGCGGCTGTTGAATTACATCCAGCCCGACCACGTGCATGTGTTGGCGCAGGGCCGAATTCTTCAATCCGGCGGCAAGGAGCTGGCGCTGGAACTGGAGCAAAAAGGCTATGGCGACATTACCGGCGCGGAAGCGGCCTGAGCAGGACGGATCATGGCTCGGAATGTAACTAAATTACGCCCCTTCGTCGACGACGTGCGGATTTCACGACCTGAAGACGCACCGTGGACGCCTGCGTTGCGTCAGGACGGCCTGGACCGCTATCACGAGTCCGGCTTGCCGACGCCGCGCACGGAAGCCTGGAAATACACTAATTTGCGCCGCCTTGCGCGCATGACGTTCGCGCCGAGCGAGGCTGCGCCCGATGGCGTTTGTGTCCCCGAAGACCGACTGGTGAAAATTGACGCTTTCCGTGCGGTCCTCGTGAATGGTCGCTTCCGGGCGGATTTATCCGATTTAGACGGGCTGCCGAACGGCGTTTGCGTGGCGGGAATCGCCAATACGTTGCGTAATTCGCCGTCGGTGTTGAAGCCGTTTCTGGGCCGCATCGCAATTCGCGCGGACAAGCCCATGGCGGCATTGAATGCGGCGCATTTGGATGACGGTCTTTGTGTTTTCATTGATGCGGGCGTAGCCCTTGATAAACCGCTTCACATCGTTTCCATCGGCGCGCCTTGTGGTGGTGAAGCGGCGTGTTTTCATCCGCGTCTTTTGGTGTCCGTGGATTCCGGCGGCGTGGCGACAAT
>JABJJH010000638.1 GCA_018660965.1 Rhodospirillaceae bacterium
GGCTCCACCGACAGGGAGACGCCGACAAGTTCCGCGCGCGCGCCGTTGAGCGACGTGGTTTCGGTGTCAAAAGCCACGGTCCCGGCCGCCGTCGCGTCGTCGATCCATCGGATCAGCGCCGCTTCGTCCTGCACCAATTCATAAGTGGCGTCCCCGACCGGCGCTGGTTCGGCCTCACCGGAATCCACCAACTGGCTTTCGATGCGGTTGACGATTGATTTGAAGCCCTGCGCCTTCATGAACCCGACCAGCGTTTCCGGGTCGGGTTTTTTCACGGCGAAGTCGGATAGCGGCGTTTCGACCGGAACGTCCTTCCGCAGTTCGACCAGACGACGGCTAACGCGCGCCAGTTCAGCATGCTCGACCAGGTTCTGGCGCCGCTTCGGTTGTTTTATCTCCTCCGCCCGCGCCAACAGCGTTTCCAGGTCGCCGTATTCGTTGATCAGTTGCGCCGCCGTCTTGATTCCAATACCGGGAACGCCGGGCACATTATCGACCGAGTCGCCAGCCAACGCCTGGACCTCGACGACTTTGTCGGGGCCGACGCCGAATTTTTCAACCACCTGGTCCGGGCCGGTTTCCGTGTTTTTCATGGTGTCGAGCATCCGTACCCGGTCCGACACCAGTTGCATCAGGTCTTTATCGGACGACACCACGGTGACGTCGGCGCCGGCCTCCACCGCGTGTCTGGCGTAGGTGGCGATCAGATCGTCGGCCTCGAACCCCTCCATCTGAATGGCGGGCAGATTAAAGGCTTCGACTGCTTGATTGATCAGCGCGAATTGCGGCACCAGTTCATCGGGCGCCGGGGGGCGATGCGCTTTGTAGTCGGGATAGAATTCGTTGCGGAAGTTTTCCCGCTTGGCGTCGAAAATAATGGCGATGTGGTCGGCGTCGGTGTCTTCCAGCAGCTTCATCAGCATATTGGTGAAGCCGTACACCGCGTTGACCGGCGTGCCGTCCGGGCTGCTCATGGGGGGCAAGGCGAAAAACGCCCTGAAGATGAAGCCTGACCCATCCACCAGAAAGACATGGCGCGGCGGCGCGGCGGCCTCGCTCATCGCGGACTCCAATGCGGGCGGTTCATCAGTGGCCATGCGGGTCGAGCTGAGCGCCGGGCTTTAGCGTGAAACGGCGGTCGCAATACGGGCACTCGACAAAGCCCGCGTCACCCATGTTCAGATATACGCGGGGGTGACCAAGCGCCCCGCCCTCGCCATCGCACGATACGCGCGATGCTTCGACTTCGACGATTTCCGGTGAATCCATTCGGTATTTCCTTGGTCATGCGGGCTTTCGCAGATGATACTAGAGGCGGCTCAACAATCAACGTCGATTCGCGCATGAAATCCTTGAATGACGGGGATGGCTTCCGGCGATACACTATAAAATTGCGAAGCAGGGGAATCGCGCAATGGGGCGGAATGATGGGGTTACGGTCGGGGGAGGCGGCGCCAATGCGATTTAATCTGGCGCGCGCGGCGGCATGACGCGTTTCTGGCGACTGTTCGGCCTGATCGTCATCATGACCGGTTGCGCGCCGGTGATTGTGGGCAGTGGGCCGCGCATTGCGGAACCGGCGCTGACGCCAACTCATATTATCGCCGCTGACGGCGCCCGTCTGCCGTTGCGACACTGGCGGGCGCACGGGACGGCCAAGGCGGTGATCCTTGGTCTGCACGGGTTCAACGATTATTCAAAAAGTCTCGAAGATCCCGCAAAGGCCTGGGTTCGCGCGGGCCTGACGGTTTACGCCTACGATCAGCGCGGCTTTGGCGCGGCGCCGGGGTGGGGGCTTTGGCCCGGGGTCGCCGCGTTGGCCGATGACCTCGTGACGGCGACCCGTCTGATCCGCGCGCGCCATCCCGGGTTGCCGTTGTTTGTGGTCGGCGAAAGCATGGGGGCGGCGGTGATCCTGAGCGCCGTCGCGGGAAAGACGCCGCCCAACGCCGACGGATATGTCCTGTCGGCGCCGGCGGTGTGGGCGCGCCATACGATGCCGGTCTATCAACGCGCCGCCCTCTGGTTTGGCGCCCACACCGCGCCATGGATGCGGCTAACCGGGCGGGGGCTGAATATTCGCGCTTCCGATAATGACGAAATGCTGCGCCGTCTGGGGCGCGATCCGTTGGTCATAAAGGGCGCGCGGGTCGACGCGCTGTACGGCTTGACCAATTTGATGGATTCCGCGCACGCCGCCGCGTCCCGGTTGAACGCGCCCACGCTTATTTTGTATGGCGACGGCGAACAGCTTATCCCCGCGCCGGTCCGCGAGGCGTTTCTGGCGCGCCTGCCGCCGGATGGGCAATGGCGCTATGCGGAATACCCGACCGGGTTTCACATGTTGATGCGCGATCTGAACGCGGATGTGGTGTTGAAGGACATCGTCGCCTGGATGGCGGATTCCAGCGCGGCGTTGCCGTCGGGCGCGGACAAGGCGAAAGGCGCGCAACGCTGGGCGCGGGGGCCCTGCCCGCCGCCCCGCAAAACGGCAATGGCCCGTCAACTGGCGCTGGCGTGTTGAAATTTCATGTGGCGCGACGGCGCGTGCTGGCTTATACAGGCGAAACCAAGCGCCAGTAGCTCAGCTGGATAGAGTGTCGCCCTCCGAAGGCGAAGGTCACAGGTTCGAATCCTGTCTGGCGCACCATTTTTCTCAATGTAAACAGTCACTTAGGTTTTTGATGTTTCGTTGATTGACTCCAAAATCGCATACACACATCATACACACAATACACACAGCATCTCTGATGGTGGATTGTGACGGATGGCAGACGTAAATAATAAACTTGATGTAAGGGGTGACGGGTCTGTCGTTCTCTACCAAAGACCGAATCGTGACGGTTCGATTAACCAAATATTTCAGATGCGAATTAGAATCCCCTTATCTGCATCGAAGGGTTATTTTCGAGGTAGCACGGGTGA
>JABJJH010000402.1 GCA_018660965.1 Rhodospirillaceae bacterium
CTCCGGATGAAGGGTTTCAATCGCCGCTGCTGTCTCGGCGTCAAGCCGCTGCGCGGCTCCATGGTCCAGGTAATGGCTTAGATCGGAACTGATGACGATCAAGGTTTCCGCGCCGCCCCATAGGTGCTCGATGACGGCGGCCACGTCTTGGCCGCTCGCATCGCCGACGACAATAGGCGTCAATTCGAAAGCGCCCAGCAGGGTTTGCAGAAACGGGAGTTGCACCTCCAGGGAATGTTCTTCGGCATGGGCGTCGTCGCGCTGCGTGACCTGGGGCATGTCACTGATCGCCGCAATGGAGTCCTGGTCGATGGGAATGGGACCAAGCGGGGTTTCGAAAGTCGTCGCCATCGGGACGGCTAGTCCGCGAAAAGCGATTCTGTGGGACGGTCCGAACAGGACGACTTTTGTAATTTTATCGGCAATCTGTTTCAGGGTGGCGTAGGCGGCGCCGGCGACCGCGCCGGAATAAACGTATCCCGCGTGTGGAACGATGAGCATTTTGGGGGCGGTGAATGCGTTTTGACCCACTGCTGCATCAATGTAACGCCGGACATCCGATGTTAATTCCGCCGCGTCATCGGCGTAAAATTGGCCGGCGACCGCAGGAATTCGGATATTGGACATTTCAATTGTTCTCCACATCAGTAGAACCCATATCAACCATATGGGTAAGGTCATGTATTATGACTATACCTGACGCCGATACAGACATCATCGTTCAGGTTACGCGAATGACGGAAGACCAAATTATTGAAGGCGCGCCAGCGCGGTATTGGAGCCGTCTGCCAGACGGGCGCATCCAGTGCGACTTATGTCCACGGCTGTGCAAATTGCGCGACGGACAGCGGGGGCTGTGTTTTGTTCGCGGGCGGTCGGGCGATGGCATGGTCTTGACGACATACGGGCGTTCCAGCGGTTTTTGCATCGATCCCATTGAAAAGAAGCCGCTGAACCATTTCCTGCCGGGAACGCCGGTGCTTTCGTTTGGCACCGCCGGATGCAATCTGACCTGCAAATTCTGCCAGAACTGGGATATTTCGAAATCCCGTGCAATGGACAAGTTAATGGATCAAGCGCCGCCGGAAGCGATTGCGGCGGCGGCGGAACGAACCGGATGCCGGTCGGTGGCCTACACCTATAACGACCCGGTGATATTTTTCGAATACGCGCTGGATACGGCGGCGGCGTGCCGGGAGAGGGGCGTCAAGAACGTCGCGGTGTCGGCGGGGTATATTTGCGCCGAACCGCGTGTGGAATTCTTCGACGCCATGGATGCGGTCAATATCGACCTGAAGGCCTTTACCGAAGACTTTTACCAAAGGCTTTGCACGGGACATCTCGACGCCATTCTCGACACCTTGAAATACATCAAACACGAAACCGATACATGGCTTGAAATCACCACGCTGTTGATTCCCGGCGAAAACGATTCCGAATCGGAACTGGAAGCCCTGACCCAATGGGTTGTCGAACATTTGGGGCCGGATGTTCCCTTACATTTTTCCGCCTTCCATGCGGACTACAAGATGATGGACAAACCATCGACGCCGCTGGAAACGGTGGTGCGGGCGTGGCGCATTGCCCGCAAGAACGGCGTGCATCACGCCTATACCGGCAACGTCCATCACAAGGAAACCGGCAGCACCTACTGTCCTTCGTGCGGCTTGCGTCTGATTGGGCGGGATTGGTATGAATTATCCGACTGGGCGTTGAACGAAGACGGCTGTTGTTCACGGTGCGGCGCCACTTGCGCAGGCGTCTTTGAAACCACGCCCGGCGCCTGGGGACGAAAACGCCAGCCGGTTCGGATTGGCGAATTCGTAACGCGCGGCCACAATCAGCCGCCAAATGCAGAGCGGATACAGTAACAAGCTTGCAAGGACGTAAAGTAAGTGGACATTAAAACTCATGAATTGCGCGTCCGCGGGCATTTCCTGCCCCTGCTTGCGGAACACGGCGCGTCCAGCCTTGCGGTTGGTTACAAGCATTCGGGCAACCATCTGGCCCGGTACAGGATTTTAGCCGGTATCGGCGCAATCGAACGCGCGTCGATCCTGGACATCGGTTGCGGGGTTGGGCATTTCGCGGGATGGCTGACCGCGAACGGATACCGGGGGGCGTATACCGGGGTCGATATCATGGCGGAAATGGTGGAAAAGGCGGCGGGGCTCTATCCCGGTAAAACGTTCGCCGCCGCCGATATTCTCGATAACGATATGAATTTGAGCGCCGATTACGTCGTGGCGAGCGGTATCTTTCACATGGGGGATGTGAATTTGATGAAACGCATGATCGCGGCGATGTTTGACGCCTGCACGATAGGCGTTGCGTTCAATTCGCTGTCGTCCTGGTACGACACTTCTGTGCAGGGCGAATTTTACTGCGCGGATCCACTGGAAACACTGACGTTTTGCCGGACGTTAACGCCGAGCCTGCTGTTCCGGCACGACTATCTACCGCATGATTTTACGATCTTCTTGTACAAGGATTCCAACACCGAATAACGGCACAAGCAGGTCTAGGCGAAAGCGTCTTCCCACGTGCCTTGCGTCGCCGCGCGGGAATATTCGGTGGCGCGGTTTTCGAAGAAGTTGGCGTGTTCGACGCCGTTCAACATTTCTTCCAGCCAGGGCAGGGGGTTTTTGTCCACTTTGTAGAACGGCTGCAAGCCTAGCTGGGCGACGCGCCGGTCGGCGATGTAGCGGATGTATTGTTTGACCTCCGCGCCTTCCAGGCCCTCGATCCCACCCATCTCGAAGGCCAGATCGATAAAGGCGTCCTCGTGATCGACAATGGTCGAGCAGGCGGTGTAGAGGTCTTGTTCCAGTTCGTCCGTCCAGATTTCAGGATTTTCCGACACGAAGGTCCGGAACAATTTGATGATCGATTCCGTATGGAGCGATTCATCGCGGACGGACCAGGTGACGATTTGGCCCATTCCTTTCATTTTGTTGAAGCGTTGGAAATTCAACAGAATCGCGAACGAGGCGAAAAGTTGCAGTCCTTCGGTAAAGGCGCCGAACACGGCGAGGGTTTTGGCGATATCAGCCTTCGTGCTCGTACCCCATTTCTGCATGTAATCGTATTTGTCCTTCATCGCCTTGTATTGAAGGAACATCTGGTACTCGGTCTCCGGCATGCCCAGGGTGTCGAGCAAATGGCTGTACGCGGAAATATGAATGGTTTCGATATTAGAGAACGCCGCCAGCATCATTTGGACTTCGGTCGGTTTAAAGACCTGTGAATAGTGCTTCATGTAGCAATTATTCACCTCGACGTCGGCCTGGGTGAAGAATCGGAAAATCTGGGTCAGAAGATTCCGTTCGCCGTCGTCCAGTTTGTTGTGCCAATCCTTCACGTCGTCGCCCAGCGGCACTTCTTCCGGCAGCCAGTGAACCCGTTGCTGGGTCAGCCAGGCGTCATACGCCCACGGGTATTGAAACGGTTTGTAGACGGCGCGGGCGTCAAGAAGCGACATTGATAACTCTCCTGGTATCCCTTCGGCCTATTGGCACGACAGGCATTCTTCATAATCGTTGGCGTTTAACGGCGCGGCGGGTTGTTCGCCGCTGTTGACCTTGCCGAACAAGGGAAGGGCCGAGACGCCGTCGGTCGGCCCGGCGCTGGCGATGGATTCGGACCGTTGCAGCGACTTCGAGCGGCAGTAATACAGACTCTTCATGCCCTGTTTCCAGGCCTGGAAATGCAATTGATGAAGGTCGCGTTTGTGAATATCGGCCGGCAGGAAAAGGTTTATGGACTGCGATTGGCAGATATACGGCGCCCGGTCCCCGCCCAATTCGATAATCCAGCGTTGATCGATTTCGAATGCGGTCTTGAAGACCTCTTTCTCCAAGTCGCTCAGAAAATCGAGGTGCTGCACGGACCCTTCATACTTGGTGATGGACGACCAGGTTTCATCCGTATCCTGACCCTTGTCCGCCAATAGACGTTTTAGCTCGGCGTTTTTGACGTTGAACGAGCCCGACAGCGTCTTATGCGTAAAGCTGTTGGCGGCGATGGGTTCTATGCCCGCCGAAGTTCCGCCGCAGATGATCGAGATGGATGCGGTCGGGGCGATGGCCATTTTGTTCGAGAAACGCTCCTGGACGCCCAAATCGGCGGCGTCCGGGCAGGCGCCGCGTTCTGCGGCCAAGTCCACGGACGACGCGTCGGCTTCTTCGCGGATGTGTTTAAAGATGCGCTTGTTCCAGACCTTCGCCATGACGCCTTCCCAGGGAATGCTTTTCTTTTGCAGGAACGAGTGGAACCCCATGACGCCAAGACCGACGGAGCGTTCACGCATCGCGGAATAAACCGCGTTTTTAAAATCGTCGGGCGCGGAATCGATGAAATCCTGCAAGGCGTTGTCCAAAAACCGCATGACGTCGTCGATAAAAGTCGGGTGATTTTCCCATTCTTCGTATTTTTCAAGGTTAAGCGACGATAGACAGCATACGGCGGTGCGTTGCATGTCGAATTTGTCGATCCCCGTCGGCAACGTGATTTCCGAACACAAATTGGACGTTTTAACCGACAATCCGGCGAGTTTTTGGTGTTCCGGCATGTCACGGTTCACCTGATCGATAAAGATCAAATAGGGCTCCCCGGTTTCGATGCGCGCCGTCAGCAGGCGAATCCAGATGTCGCGGGCCCTTAGTTTCTTTAAAACGGCGCCGTCCTTGGGGCTGGTCAAGGCCCATTCATCGTCCTCTTCCACCGCGCGCATGAAGGCGTCGGGCACGAGAACGCCATGGTGCAGGTTCGGCGCCTTCCGATTCGGGTCGCCGCCGGTTGGACGGCGCAATTCGATGAATTCTTCGATTTCAGGGTGGCTGAGCGGCAGGTAAATCGCGGCGCTGCCCCGGCGGAGCGACCCCTGGCTGATGGCCAATGTGAGCGAATCCATGACCCGGATGAAGGGGATGAC
>JABJJH010000099.1 GCA_018660965.1 Rhodospirillaceae bacterium
CTACCACTCGTGCGCCCCGTCATGTTAGGGGAAATCCTGTTTTAATGGCTTGTGTCTTTGCATATATTGCGCAAATGCACTTAAAGGATGGTTACATGATGTTCGCCAGCCATTCGATGACGGATCTGACATTGACGATGCGGTGGCGTGCGTTTGTCTGGGTCCGGGGACCGACGCGGATGGAAACGCCGTCGCGCGCGTTGACCGCGCTAAACCCGTCTTCGTCGGTCACGTCGTCGCCCACGAAGATGGGGATGCGCCCCGCGAAGGGCGGTTCTTCCATGAAACGGTCGATGGCGACGCCCTTGTCGACGTGAATGGGTTTGATTTCGAACACCATCTTGCCCGCCAGCATGTGTAAATCGTCGCGTTCCGCGATCAGCGATTGCGCCAGTTCGCGTGCATCGGCTTCGGCGCCGGGCGCCTGGCGATAGTGCAGCGCCAGGGAGACGCGTTTGTCTTCGAGCAACGCGCCGTCATGGCCTTCGACGAAGGTTTGCAGCGTCGCCTTGATATCGTCGAGGCCGCCATCGGACCGGGCGTGGTGGATATGGTGGGCGGCGTCCCGACGCTCCAGTCCATGCAGACCGGCGACGGCCAGGCGCAAGGGCGTGAAGATGGCGTCGATGTCGGCGATGGGCCTGCCGCTCACCAACGCAAGCGCACCGCTCAGTCGGGGTTCAAGACGTTTCAGGACCGCGCACAGCTCGGCGCTGGCCGCGACAGCGTCCGGGGTATCGGCTATGTCCAACAGCGTGCCATCGACATCGAGAAACAGGGCGTGTTCAGCCACGCTAACCGATGGTGGTGTCGTCACGCTCGTCCCGCCATCCATGTTTCACCGACGCCCTTCACGAATCATAACCTTACCTTAACCGGGGTTGTGATGTTTTCCCACTTATTCTCCCCTGCATTTATTCTTCGAGAGAGCCGCTGATGATTTTTTGGTCATGCAAACGGCCAATTTCGCCATCGGACAGCCCCAGCACGCTGGCGAGAACTTCGTCGGTATTTTCGCCCAGACGTGGCGCAGGTTTGACGGGGCCGCGCGGCAGGGCGCCGAAATCGAGCATTTCGCCCGACGCCAGATACGGCCCCACGCCGGGTTGATCGACCATCTGGAACATGGGGTTGTCGGTGGACACACGCGGGTCTTCATGGACGGCCTGCGCAAAGGTCTGATAGGGCCCCCAACAGGCGCCGACCGCGTCCAGGGCGGTGCGAATTTCATCAACCGAACGGGCCAGAAACCAGGGCTTCAGTATGGCGGCGATGGCGTCGCGGGCCTCGAAGCGGGCTTCTTCGCGGCCAAGATCGAGTTCGAGCGCCCCTTCCAGCTTCGTGATCCGCTCGCCAATCCCGGTGGCCTCGATCAGCGCCGACCAGTGGCGCGGCGTGAAGGCGGTGATCATGACCCGGCGATTGTCCCCGGTTTCGAAGTCGCAGCCAAAGGTTCCATAGACGTGATTGCCCATGGCCGGGCGTTCATCGCCGTTGATCTGGACTTCCGCGACGTAACCCAGATGGCTCAGCGTTGAAAACGCCGTGTCGGACAGCGCGAGCCGGATGAGTTGTCCGTCGCCGGTCGCGGCCCGAAGACGGTCGGCGGCGAGTATGCCGTTGGCGGCGGACATGCCGGCGATTAAATCCCAAACGGGCATCACATGGTTCACGGGACCGGCATAGTCGGCGGGGCCGGTGACCGAGGGAAACCCGGCGGCGGCGTTGACGGTGTAGTCGAGCGCGACCGACCCGTCCCGGTTGCCGGTGATCGCGAGCATGATCAAATCGTCGCGTTTAGCCTTCAGTTTCTCGTAGTCGAGCCAACCGCGCGCGGGCAGGTTGGTGATGACAATGCCGCCGTTAGGATGACCATTTGATTGTCCGCTATCCGGGTCGCTCGCCGTCATCAGCCCGTGCGCCAGTTCGCGCCCCTCATCGGTCCGGACGTTCAACATGATCGACCGTTTGCCCTTATTAAGCCCGGCCCAATACAGGCTGACGCCGTCCTTCGTCACCGGCCAACGGCCGTAATCCAGCCCGCCGCCGACCGGGTCGATGCGAATGACGTCGGCGCCCATTTGCGCCAGGCTCAGTCCGGCGTATGGGGCGGCGATAAAGGCGGAAACCTCGACGACGCGAAGACCCTTCACGATTTCACTCATTGGACTAGTTACCTTACCTGTGATTGGTCTTATTTGTGGTTCGGGAGATCGGCGCTCATGTGCTGGACCTCGTCGAGGGCCCGGTCGAAAAACTGGTCCAGGCGGTCGCGCATGTCCGGCGACAGGGTCACCAGTTTGGACCGCGCGTCCTGTGGATTTTCTGCTTCCAGAAGAATGCCGCGCTGCAGCGCTGAATCGATATATTTTCCGGCGGTGTGGGCGCTTTTAATCCCGGTCATGAACCGCAGCGCATCGGTTTTTCGCACCGGCGCGTCCTGACGCCAGATATTGGTCAGTAAATCCCAATAGGCGGCGGAATAAAATTCCGTGTCGCCTTGAAATACCTCGACCCATCCGGCGCCGATTTTATCGGTCATGTTCAGGTAAAGTTTGCGCTGCTCCGCCGAATATTTCAGCGTCATTTATTCAGCCCTTCCGTAATGCTTGTCTCAACATACTCAAACGACAAGAATTTGCATCCCCATTTGAGCAACTTCATATAGGTCGCCCTTTATATAAATGCAATAATGAATGCAGTTTGACATTCAATTATAATGCAGTTATACATGCAATATTGATATTAATAACCGATGTTGGAAGGAGCGGCTCATGCGCGCGTTCACTAGGATAGGAAACACAAAGACGAAAATCATCGCCACGGGTCTGGCGTCGATGCTGTTGTTGTCGGCCTGTCAGACAACCGGTGGAGACAAACAAGCTGGCGGTACGTTATTGGGCGCCGGGCTTGGGGCTTTGGCGGGGTCGCAAATCGGATCGGGCCGGGGAAAACTGGTCGCAATCGCCCTGGGTACGCTGGGCGGCGCCTTTTTCGGGCAGTCGGTTGGCCGTTCGCTCGACCGGGCGGACCGGCTGGCGATGGGACAGGCGCAAGACACTGCGGCGTCCGCGCCAATCGGAACGCCGATTAGTTGGCAAAATCCAGACAGCGGTCATTACGGCGTCGTGACGCCGGTGCGCGAAGGGCGACAGGAAGCGACGGGGGCGTATTGCCGCGAGTACCAGAAATCTGTCACCATCGGCGGTCAGACGCAAAACGCCTATGGAACCGCATGCCGTCAACCCGACGGTAGCTGGAAGATCAGTTAACCAGTATTTTATGAAGCGGAAAAGCGAACCGGGCCACGCATGGGACGTGACCCGGTTCTGGAGCAGAGGGGAAGGGAGGCACAACGTGCGCTCGTCTTCAAACACCTATAACCTAGGCGATCCTGGCGCGCCGCGAATTGATCTATGTCAATTGAAGGCATAAATTATCGCCTATCCGCTTAAACTAGGCTGATTGCAGACCATGGCCGCCCCTTCCTTGCTTTTGATTACAGACCGGAACAACTCGGCGTTGTCTCTGGACGCCGTCATTCTGGAAGCGCTGGAGGCGGGGTGCCGCTGGATCATGGTGCGGGAAAAAGACCTGGCGACGGCTGAACTGCGCCCGTTGCTGGAGTCGATCGCCGCGCTGGCGGCTGATTTCGGCGCCACGGTGAGCGTGAATGGCGACTATACGGCCGCGTCATTGTGCAAGATCCCCGGTCTTCACCTGCCGCAAGGCGAACCCGTTGCGACCATACGGCGGGTCATGGGCGCGCAAACACTGATTGGCGTCTCCGCGCATTCCGTGATTGAAGCCCAAACCGCCATCGCCGAAGGCGCGAATTACGTGACCATGAGCCCGATCTTTCCCACCGACAGCAAACCTGGATACGGTCCCGCGCTTGGTCTTGAGGGGTTGGCCGCCATGACCCAGGCTGTCTCCGCGCCGGTGCTGGCGTTGGGCGGCGTGAGCCCGGCCAACGCCGCCGATTGCGTGCGTGCGGGGGCGGCGGGCGTCGCCGTGATGGGGTCGGTGATGCGTTCGCCCACCCCCGGCGCCGTCATTCGGGATCTTGTCGCGACGCTTTCCAGCGTCGCGACGTAATCCGGAACGTATCAGTACAGTTGGTTCAGGATGTCGATATGGGGAAACGCGCTGAGAACGTGCGGCGGGTTCATGGAATCCACGCGCTCCAGGCAATGCGGTCCCAATTCCGACAGGCTTGAAACCCCCAACAATCCCATGGCGAGTTTGGTTTCTTCCTGGAGCAATTCCAGCGTCCGGACGAGCCCCGCCTGACCATCCGCCGCCAGGCCGTAGCCTTGCATCCGGCCAATACCGACCGCATCGGCCCCCAGCGCGATGGCCTTGACGATATCCGTGCCCCGGTTGATCGCGCCGTCGACGATGACGGTGGCCTTGCCGTCGACTTCCTTCACAACTTCGGGCAACACGCCAATGCTGCCGCGCCCGTGATCGAGTTGCCGACCGCCATGGTTGGAGACATAGACGCCATCGACGCCGTGTTCGACCGCGATGCCCGCATCCTCGGCGGTGCCAATGCCTTTCAGGATCAGCGGAATATCATGGGTGTCCTTGAACCGCTTCACGTTGTCCCAGGTGTAGAGCGCCTGATATTGCGTGCCGGTCGCGCCGTCGCGCCATGATTTGACGAAGCGGTTGGCGTTGTC
>JABJJH010000033.1 GCA_018660965.1 Rhodospirillaceae bacterium
AGTTGCGGGGCGTTGCGGCATCAAGGTTGATTTGGAGGCGCTGGACCGGATGGGCCAGGAAACGCCGGTTCTGGTTGATTTGAAGCCGTCCGGTCAGCATTACATGGAGGATTTGCAAAATGCGGGTGGCCTGACCCCGGTGATGCGGGAATTACGCTCGCTTTTGAATCTTGACTGCCTGACGATAACGGGACGCACGCTTGGCGAAAACCTGGATGCGGCGCCGGCGCCTTGGCCACAAGATGTGGTGAAGACGATGAACGATCCGATATTTTCCGCCGGCGGCATTGCGGTGCTGCGCGGTAATCTTGCCCCTGGCGGCGCGATCATTAAACAATCGGCGGCCAGCGAGGAATTGATGACCCATACGGGTCGCGCCGTTGTGTTCGAATCCCTGGAGGACCTTGCAAACCGGATTGACGACCCGGATTTGGATGTTGCGGCGGACGATGTGTTGGTGTTGCAGAATTCCGGACCGAAGGGCGCGCCGGGAATGCCGGAATCCGGTTATATACCCATTCCCCGAAAACTTGCCGAACAAGGCGTGAAGGATATGCTGCGCATGTCCGACGCGCGCATGAGCGGCACCGCCTTCGGCGCGATCGTCTTGCATATCACGCCGGAATCCGCCGATGGCGGTCCATTGGGGCTCGTGCAGACCGGCGACCGCATCACCTTGGATGTTCCGGGGCGTCGGCTGGAGCTTTTGGTGGATGAGGACGAACTGGCCCGGCGCCGCGCGAGTTGGACGCCCCCGCCAGCCCACGAAGGGGCCGAACGCGGTTACCTAAAATTATATCTCGATACGGTCAATCAAGCCGATGAGGGCGTGGATTTCGATTTCCTCGCCAAAGAGCCAGATGGCCGTGTGACGCCGTGACCGGCGCCAGTGGAAGATTGCGACAGTGACAAAAAAATATCTGAATAAGATTTTGAACGCACGCGTCTATGACGTCGCGCGGGAAACCCCTCTTGATGATGCGAATACACTGTCCCAACGTTTGGGCAATCGCATTCTTATCAAGCGTGAAGATTTGCAACCCGTCTTTTCATTTAAAGTGCGCGGGGCCTACAACAAACTGATCGGCCTTTCGGAGGCGGACAAGAAAAAAGGCGTAATTGCGGCGTCCGCTGGAAACCATGCCCAGGGCGTCGCACTCTCGGCCCAGAAACTCGGCGTTAAGGCGACGATTGTCATGCCGGTAACGACGCCTGAAATTAAAGTCCAGTCGGTCGCTAAATGGAAGCCGGAGATCATCCTGCACGGCGATGACTTTCAGGAAACCTATTCGCATGCGATGGGAATCGCCGCTAAACGGCATTTGACCTTTGTCCATCCTTTCGACGACCCTGAAGTGATTGCGGGGCAAGGCACGGTGGGTATGGAAATCCTACGGCAGCATATGGGGGACATTCACGCGATTTTCATTCCGGTTGGCGGCGGTGGGTTGCTGGCGGGAATTGCGGCGTATGTGAAAGCCGTCAGGCCAGAGGTGAAAATCATCGGTGTGGAGCCCGAAGACGCGGCGTCGCTGTACCAATCTCTAAAGAAGAAGCGCCGTGTGACCCTCAAGCAGGTCGGGATTTTCGCCGACGGCGTCGCCGTCGCGACGGTTGGTAAGGAAACATTCCGCATCGCGCGTCAGGTCGTGGACGACATGGTTCTCGCCAGCGTCGATGAGATATGCGCCGCGGTTAAGGACATCTTCGAAGACACCCGTTCAATCGCTGAACCGGCCGGCGCGCTCGCTTTGGCGGGCCTCAAGAAATACGTCGCCGCGCACGATTTGAAAGACAAGACCCTGATCGCGATTAATAGCGGCGCCAATATTAATTTTGACCGGTTACGCCATGTCTCCGAACGCGCTGAACTCGGCGAAAACCGCGAATCCCTCTTCGCGGTCACGATCCCGGAAAAACGCGGCAGCTTTCGAAATTTCTGTAATATTCTGGGCAAACGTTCGGTGACTGAATTTAACTATCGTTATGCGGATGAAGGCGCCGCGCAGATTTTTCTCGGGTTGCGCATTGGCAGTGGCGGTAAAGAACATGACTTGATCATGAAGACCCTGACCAAGAACGGATATAACGCCATCGATTTGAGCGATAACGATACGGCGAAACTTCATATCCGCTACATGGTCGGCGGGCGGCCTCCGAATATCGAAAACGAGGTCATCTATCGGTTCCAATTTCCGGAGCGTCCCGGCGCCTTGCTGAATTTCCTCAACCACATGGGCGAACGATGGAATATCAGTCTATTCCATTACCGCAACCACGGCTCGGCGTTCGGGCGCGTTTTGTGTGGCATGCAGGTGCCCGAAGCCGACACCAGGAAATTCCAATCCTTCCTGGACAAGCTTGGCTACAATTACTGGCCGGAAACGGGAAATCCCGTTTACAAGACGTTCCTCAACTGACGTTCAACCGACATTCCCCAAGTAGAATGCCCTTTCTTGCATGTTGTCGATGTTTTGTGCCCCGAGCAAGCCGCCTGTACGACTTTCGCTGTTGTTTGGGCACCTGACCCAGGAACTGAGCGCGATTTCTGGTCTCGACAGCTTG
>JABJJH010000325.1 GCA_018660965.1 Rhodospirillaceae bacterium
CCAAGCTGTCGAGACCAGAAATCGCGCTCAGTTCCTGGGTCAGGTGCCCAAACAACAGCGAAAGTCGTACAGGCGGCTTGCTCGGGGCACAAAACATCGACAACATGCAAGAAAGGGCATTCTACTTGGGGAATGTCGGATAAGACCTGGTACCTGACCTGCATGAGCTCTTCCAACGTTTATGTGGGCGACACGGCGACGGACAAAATCACCGGCGTCATTGATATTCCTGGCTCGAATCCGCACGGGTTGGTCGTGTTGAGCGATATCGACCGGCTGTTGGTCACGAGCACCGTCACCGGCGACCTCAAAACGCCGAAAGAAGACCTGTACATCATCGAAACCAGCACCCAAAAGGTTCTGGGCAAACTCAAGATGTCGAACAAGAAATCGCCGTCCGGCGTCGCCCCGGTAGAATTGCTGCGGGTGCCGGGGTCCAGCCCCGCGATCATTTACACCACCAATATGTTCGGTGCCGCTTTGTGGACGGCGACCTGGAACCCGGCAAAAAAGAACTTCAAAGCCGCCCAGGCGTTCGATTTGGCGCCCATCGATGGCGGCGTTCCGTTGGAGATGTATTTCGTCAATGGCGGCAAGACCCTGTATGTCACCACCGCCAACCCCGGCCTGCTGCATACCTTTGATCTTTCGGGGAACCCGGCAAAGCCCAAGCTGGTCAAGTCGTTGAAGACCGGACAAGGCGCACACCATGTCGGCCTGACCCGCGATGGGCGGTACGGCTTCGTGCAAAATTCGTTCATCAACCTGCCGGGGATGCGGGACGGCTCGGTGTCCGTGGTGGACCTGAAGGCGCAAAAGGTCGTGGCCTCCATGGACACGCTCAAAAACGCGGGCTTCAATCCCAACAGCATCGTATTGCTGCCGGAGTGGAACGAAATGGGCGGGCACTGATCGTCTAAATGTCTCGAGTTAGAGTGGATTTAGAGGGTTGAAACGTCGCATCAAACCCGATCCGCTCTAACCGACACGTTCCCAAATTTCTCCGCCAGGTTGATACGGCGATTTTGTGGCGGATCATTTACCCGCTTGAGACACTGCCATCGTTGCCGTGATGTCCGCTCCTGGCCAGGAACGACGGTTTGACCAATTCGAATTTATTTCCGGTATTTCCTGCGATAGCGGAAGTTCAGGGAAGGCGACGAATTTGGTAAGTAATGACCCGACCCGGACGGCGCCCGCCAATTTTTTACCGAAGGGCCTCGCGCAGGGCTTTCGCCAGTTGTTGTCGCTTGAAGGGCTTGTTGAGGAGCACATCTTCGGAACCCAGGAGGCCATTGCGCCTGGCGGATTCAGCCGGATAACCCGACATGAAGATGACCTTCAGGTCGGGGTCGGTCGCGCGCGCTTCTTCGGCAAACTCCGGCCCGCTAACGCCGCCAGGCAAAACCACATCGGAGAGCACGAGATCTACCGTTCGCCCCTCCGCTAGAACTTTATGCGCCGCGCCCGCGTCGACGACGGCGATGACCCGGTACCCCAACCCCTCCAGTATTTGCACGGTGAGGGTTAGCACATCCGGATCATCCTCGATGACCAGGACTGTCTCCCCCGCGCCTTGCATTATTTCCCGCTGCGGGTCTGGGTCTTTTAGTCCCACCGCCTTCCCGGCCCGCGGGAAAAACAGCTTGACCGTCGTGCCCTGGCTCAACTCGCTGTATATCGCAACATGCCCGCCCGACTGTTTCGCAAAGCCATAGATCATGGACAGTCCCAGCCCGCTACCCTCACCAACCCCCTTGGTGGTAAAGAAAGGCTGGAAGGCTTTAGACCGAACCTCTGCCGACATTCCGGAGCCGTTATCGGTCACCGCGAGAACAACGTAGTCGCCCGCCTCGGCTTCCTGATCCTGCGCCGCCTGGGCGTCATTCAATCGCTCGTTCGAGCACTCAATGGTGAGGTTTCCGCCGCCCGGCATGGCGTCGCGGGCATTAAGCGCAAGGTTCAGCACGGCGTTCTCCACCTGCCCCCGATCAGCCGCTGCGTTCCAAAGGTCCGGTGCGGCGTTAACCTGAACATCGATGGTCTCGCCGAGAGTCCGGGTAAGCAACTCTGACATGCTCGCCGTCAGCGCGCCAAGATGGATCAACTGAGGCCGCAATGGTTGCAGTCGCGAGAACGCCAGCAGCCGCTGCGTCAGTTGGGCCCCGCGATTGGTTGCCCGGAAGATGGCGTCGAGCGGTTCATTGCCACTCTCCAACTGATCTTCCAGCAGCTCCGCACTGCCCATGATGACCGCAAGCAGATTGTTGAAATCATGCGCCACGCCGCCTGTCAGCTGACCAATCGCCTCCATTTTCTGGGCCTGGACAAGCTGTTCCTCAGTTTTTTTCAGTTCGGTAATGTCCCGGCCGGCGACGACCCTCGCGGCGACGCCGCCGTCATCCCTGTACACCTGGAATCGACTGACGCCGACCGAACGCGTTTTACCGTCCGGATGCGTAAGCTCGGTCTCATAATAGCGAAATTTCGGGAATTCGGATGTCTTGCGGTCCTCCTCCGAAAAGTGGTCAGCCGTCACCTTCGGAAAATAGTCGTAGTTGGTCTTGCCGATAGCCTGTTCTCGCGTCGTGTTGTACCAAGCCTCGAATACCCGATTGACGAACAGATAACGTCCGTCCGAATCCTTAACGCAAATGAGATCAGGCATGGCGTCCATCACGGACTGCAGGAGCTTGTCGGTGCTGCGTTGCAGGTCGCCATGTTGCTTCTTGATCGTTCTGTCAGCGCGTCGCACCACCTGATACAGCACCAAATAAAGCAGAATGAGCGCAACCAGGAGTGCGCCAAATACATGCAGGACGTGCTTGTCGATGTCTTTCAAGAGCGACGTCAGGTCGGAGTCGATCTGGAACACGCCGACGACCACCCCGGCCTCGTTGTGTAAGGGCAGAAAACTAGAGAGAGTATCACTATTTTCGGATGCCTGGCTGATCGCGCCCTTGTCGAGGGACGGGTTCCTCACCGAGGCCAAATGGCCCTTGCGAGCGCTCAGGAATGCGGCGTCTTTCGGCCTTATGCCGCCAATCTCTTCCTTTGCAGAAGAAACGATTACGTGGCCTTCGAGATTCAGTATGCCGACCTTCAGCACCGGCAGGTTTTTGATCTGCGTTGATAGCCCGGCGGATATTTCGCGCGCTCTGGCGTTGTCCAGGGCGGTTTCGCCATCACGGTTGTCGATCAAATGCGGAAGAGGACCGAAATGCGCTGTAATGTGATTACCGATTGCGCGCGCCACAATTTCATTTTGGCGTTCGCCCAGATTTATCATGTCCTCGACGGACAGGTGCCTGAAGAACACCATCAGCACCGCGATCAGGACAAAGATGGCGCACGCGCTGACAAGAGAAAAATGACGAAGTAGTTTAAACACGGACCTTGGTAAACCTCAGGATTGCACGCCTGCTCAACATTTGGCGCCAATCCAGAACTGAACCTAGCCCGATGGATTTAGGTGTCAACCTCACCACAGGAGCCGTTCTTGACGGCGGCGCCGAGCGCCAGAAAATCGAGGTGTTTAAGTCACTTGCCATGGCGCCAGTTGGCCCGGAACGAACATTCGTAGTGTTTTGAACGCCATGTTGGATGACCGTCTCAATTATTTCGCGAATTATGTTTGAAGGCTGGGATATCAAACGTTTGTATATGATGAAGCAGCCAGAATTTTAGATAACTTCCCAAATTTTTAATGTCGTAGTTCCCGGCCTCAATTTCATTTATTAACGTTTTAAGGTCGGAGATGAGACTTTTATGATTTGCCGCGTGTCCGGGCTTTAAGCTTTGTCCCAACTCCTTTTCTTCTTGAGTAAAATGGAGTCGGGAATAGGTGCACATGTTATTCAGTTCGGTGCAGACTGAGATATTGTCGGAAAACGCTAATTTTCGGTGGAAGCGATTTATGTAATTAACGAGTGCTTTGTGGTGCTTATCCGTCTCTGGCTCACCTGTTTCAAATTTCGATGACCAAAGAATTAGTAAGTGAGGATTGGGGGTTTCTGCTTCAAATACTGGCCAATACAATTGATCGTCAAGCAGTTCGTGCGAAAATATTTGTGCGCTGGCAGCGGCCAAGAATTGAACGGCGCCATTGTAGTCATGGTCCAGAAACGCGCCTTGGTGAAGATCCATAGCAACCTTACGGTGCTGAAATACATGATGATCCAATTTTTCGTACTTAGCGCCCTTCAAAATGATTTCTTCATGATGAAAATGGTTTTCAAGCGCCACAATGAAATCCCGTATCTCCGATGTGAACCCGAATTGCCCCCAATTATCTTTCACCGATGCTTCCAAATATTTCAAATGGCTTAACAAGCCTTCATGATTTTCATCAATGAACGAATTACCGCTCTTTTGGCCGTCAATATTTTCCATAAAATATGTCCCTTTCCCCAAATTGAGACGCCTCCCGCCCGTTGCACTCACTAATATATGAGTAAACGCGCTTGGGAAAATGATTGCTTTGACTGGCGCAGATATAACGACTAGCGGCCAGTCTCGACCGATTTAACAGACCTTAATAACTTCCGGTGTTGTCGGCGCAAGCAGGCATTTCGCCGCATATGGCGCGGCTTGGCCGGCGCCCCCCATCAGCCTGAAACGGCGTTCGTTCCCTCCCGAGTGTCGAGGAAACGAACGCGCCGGATCAGATGTTGGCCAGCAGCGACGCGCTGGCGGGGGCCTCGCCGCGTTCGACCTTTTTCACCGCTGCGATCAGGCCTTCGTTGGCGGGCGTCGGGATGCCGTTTTCGCGGCCCTTTTCGACCACCAGGCCGTTCATGAAGTCGATTTCCGTGCGGCGGCCTTTTTGCATGTCCTGCCCCATGGACGGTCGGGCGTCTTCATTGCCCTTGTGGCCTTCCTCGATCATGCCGTCCTCGATGATCTTGAGCGAGGCCGCATCGCCGCTGACCGCGCCTTCGTAGATTTCCGGCGTGAGCCCCTGCATCAGCTTCAACTCAAACCCGGCGGCCTGACCGACCTTGATGGTTTCCGCCGCCAGCTTGATCTTGACCATGCGGATATGCGGGTCGTCCGCAATCGCGGCCTTACCCAACCCGGTACTGGCGGACACGCCGTTGCTGCTGGCGTTGGCGACCAGTTTCGACCAGCGTTGGCCCCAGATATTGTCCGTCACCATGGCGCTGTCGGTAAAGCTGCACAGGCGGGCGACTTCCTTGGCGCGCTCGGTTTCCTCGCCATGGATTTCACCGGCCCGGAAGACCGTGTGCTTGTTGCCGTGGATCGGAATGTTGCGTTGCACGTAGGCCGGCCCCTTCAACTCGCAGGAAATCTTGGCCGCGATGCAGCCGATCACCTTGCCCCACCCAACGATGCGGGCGATGGCTTCTTCGTTCATGCAGTTCTGCAAGGACACGACGAAGCCATCCGGCGCCAGATACGGTTTGATCAGATGCGTCGCCCATTCGGTGTCGTAGGATTTGACGCAGACGAACGCGATATCGACCGGCGCGCCCTTGTTCAATTCCTGCGTGCCGCTCAGGTGCAGCGCCTTGACCGGGACGGTGAATTCTTCTTCCGCGGTCACGCCCGTGACGCGCAGCCCGTCCCTGTTCATTGTGTCGACATGTTCGGGCCAGCCGTCGATGAAGGTCACGTCCTCGCCATACTTCACCATATGCCCGCCGACTTCGCCGCCGACCGCGCCCGCGCCCACGATTACAATTCGCTTACCCATGTTTTCTCTCCCACCATATTCTCGTTACCGTCAGCGCCGCTGGGGCGCGCGGATTTAAATTTCTGCGCCGGTTCTACCAGCCCGCAACGTTGCTGGGGTCCGTCTTGACCTCGCCGCGTTCGCATTTATGAACCATATCGACGATTTTTTCGTTCAACGGCGTCGCAATGCCCATCTCGCGGCCCTTTTCCACGACAAACCCGTTAATGGCGTCGATCTCCGTCTTGCGGCCCTTGACCATGTCCTGCCCCGTGGACGGTACGGCGCCATCTTTACGATTCTTGGTGGCCTCCAGAGCCTTGGCTTCGATGTCCTGAAACAGCTTCTTGTCACCATTAGCAGCAGCGACCCATTCTTCACCCGTAAATCCCATACGTTTTTCAATGGTGAAGCCTAACGCTAGAGCAACCTGAGTGGTTTCCGCCGCCATACGGATCGACACCGAGCGCGTCTGGTCATTCTTCGCCATACCGTTGCCGCCCAATCCCGTGGCCGCTGATATGCCATTGCCGCTGGAGTTAATCACCAGTTTGGACCAACGTTCGCCCCATAAATTCTTGGTGACCTTGGCGCTGTCGATGACGCTGAGCATGTCGGCGACTTCCTGAATGCGGCCCGTCACCCGCCCATGCGGTTCGCCCGCGCGGAACACGGTGTAGCTGTCGCCGCGCAAGGGCACATGGCGGCGCACC
>JABJJH010000031.1 GCA_018660965.1 Rhodospirillaceae bacterium
CTTTTCATCAATGGCCGCGCCTTCAGCGACCAGCCGTTCAACCGCATCCGCGTCATAGCCATGTTCGGCCAGAATGGTTCGCGTATGTTCGCCGAAGCGCGGCGGGTCACGCCGGATCGTGGCGGGTGATTTTGTCAGGGTGTAGGGCGGGTTCATCAACCGCACGCGCCCTTCGGACGCATGGTCGGTTTCGCGCCAGAACCCGACATCGGCGAGATGCCCATCGGCCACGACATCGTCGAGCGTGGAGATCGGCATGCACGGCACGCCGGCTTTCGACAACACATTCACCCATTCCGCCGTGGTCCGCGTCGCCATCAGCTCGCCCAACAACGCGATCACCTGTTCCATGTTATCGCGCCGCGCGTCCCGGGTTTTTATAATGGGGTTATCCCACAAATCCTCACGGTCGATGGCGCTCAGGAACCCGCGCCAATGCTTGTCGCTGCCCGGCATTGCGCAGATATGGCCGTCCTTCGTCGCATAGGGCCAGCGCAGCGGCGTGGCGTGGCGCACGGATCCCGCCGGCCCCTTCGCAGGGACGAAGCTTTCCCCGCACAGATGCTCCAGAAACGTAAAGGACACCATGCTTTCGAACATGGGAACTTCGATTTCCTGGCCTTCGCCCGTCGCCAGCCGGTGATACAGGGCGGCGGCCATGGCGTAGGCCGCGAACAACCCGGTGGTCTTGTCGGCGATCAGGGACGGCACATAGCGGGCTTCCTTTCCGCCAAAGCCTTCCAGCGCGACAAGCCCCGACGCGCCCTGAATGACGTCGTCATAGGCCGCCTGCCCCGCGTAGCGTCCACCGCGCCCGAACCCCCAGATATTGCAGTAGACCATGTCGGGTTTGAGGTCGCGCACGCTGTCATAATCAAACCCCAGCCGCGCCAGGGGTTCGGGGCGCATGTTGTGCACGAACAGGTCGGTTTCGCGCAACAGCGTCCGCAGCGCCTCGGCGCCGCCTTCGGTTTTCAGGTTCAACGCAATGGCGCGCTTGTTGCGATTGATCTGCAGATAATTCGCCCCCATGCCGGGATTGGCCGACGGTCCGCCGCCGCGCGTCAAATCGCCGTCCGGCGCCTCGACCTTGATAACCTCCGCGCCCATATCGCCCAGCATCTGGGTCGAATAAGGCCCGACGACCACCGTCGTCATGTCCAGCACCCGCACCCCGTCAAACGGTCCCGCCATTGTTCGCCATTCCCCTGTCGTTGAAATTAGACGGCCATGATGGACCATTCGTCCCGGCGGCGAAAGGAACCGAATTTATAGGGTGGACAGAACCCGCGCGGCTGCGCTAGGTAAGCGCGCCGAGGCCGGGATGCAGTCCCCCTAAAGACCAAACAGGAAGGTCTCGGTCATCACGGAGAGGTGCCAGAGTGGTCGAATGGGGCGGTCTCGAAAACCGCAGATTGGCGTCCCACTTGGTCCCTGAAGTTGCCATAAAACACCGTATATCAACGGTTTTCTTCAATGTCAGTCCCATACTGTCCCGTCAATTCCCACCTAGATTTTGACAGTCCGGTGGGAAATCGGTGGGGATTGGGGCCGCCTTTAGGCGACATCAAGCAGTTCGTCGGCACGCATGGCCGCGTGGATCGACGCGTCGTCACCATGACGGTCAACCAATGCCTTCGCAGAACGCCATATATCGTGGTCGTCCACCAAATCTCTCCTGCTTGATAAAGCCATGTACCGAATTGGTCCGAAGTGAGGCGTATAAATGCCAAACGTATAATTTATACGATCAGGTGCTGTTTGAGGAAGTCACAAATGAAGTCAAACTCAGAGGCCACGTCGGGACCTTCGAAACGGGCGCGCGTGAAGCCATGGATCATGCGCTCGGCGCAGCGGTAGGTCGTTGGCGTACCGGCGGCGCTCAGGCGCTCGGCGTAGACTTTGCCATCGTCGTGGAGCGGGTCTAACTCGGCGGTGTGGATCAGGGCCGGAGGCAACCCAGCGAAGTCACGGCCTACCAATGGCGCGGCATAGGGGTCATCGGTTGTTTCTGCCCCGCCTAGATAAAGCCGCCAGTACTCGCTGACGGCGCGTTTAGACAGCCCCGGCGCATCGCCCTGCTCGCCGCCGGTCACTTGGGTGAGGTTCAGGCCAAGCATGGGGTAGATCAGGGCTTGGGCGGCGATGTCTGGCCCGTTCTTGTCGCGCGCGGCCAAGCTGACTGCTGCCGCTAGGTTGCCACCTGCGCTATCGCCTGCGACGGCGATGCGGGCGGGGTCGATCCCAAGACCATTGGCATTCGCGTGGGTATATTCGAGTGCGCTGTAGCAATCGTCGAATGCGGTAGGATAAGCATGCTCTGGCGTTAATCGATAATCGACGCTGACCACCACGGCCCCAATTTTGTCGGCATACCCCCATGCGACGGTGTCGCCACTATCGAGGTCCCCCTTCATGAAGCCGCCACCATGGAAGTACAGGACGCCGCTGCCGTTTGCGTTGGTCGGGCGATAAATCCGCACAGGCACCGGTCCGCCGTCGCCCGTCATCACAGCGTCCCCAACGTCCATATCCGACGGATACGGCACGCGGAAGGCGTCGCTAATGGTCTTCCAGTTTGCCCGTTGTTCGGCGATCGTTGTCGCAGACGGAGACGCTTCACGCACCTGCATCAGGGTCCGCATGTCGGGATGGACGGCTTCGTTCATGGCTTATGCCCAATCAAATATTTTGGTAGGTTAACGAGGGCACCCGTTGATTGGAAGCTGTCATCGCTTGGACCGCCGCCAACCCGCCGCGACGGCTTCGTCCCCGGTACAGAACCAGCGTTCTCCCTTACCCTCGCTGATCTTGGTGCGGCTGTAATACGATCCACCGGGCATGTGGTAGATGTGTGCTCCGCGTTTGCCGATATTACCCTTGATCGGGCATTCACGATTATCGTTTGCCGCCTCGGAGGCGAGCCGCTTGCCACGACGCCATTCCCAAGGCGGGATGAATGTACCACGCCATAGGCCATTGCCAGCCTCCTTGGCGGCGCGCAGAAGGGATTCAACGCCGTCGCGTTCTTCCTTACTATAGCCACCGGTTGCGTTGCTACCTTTGGATTCCGGAACCGATGGCGCAGGCTGATTAAAACCCCTTCGCAATCGCTC
>JABJJH010000341.1 GCA_018660965.1 Rhodospirillaceae bacterium
GCCGCGCACCATCCGTTTCGCTTGCACCCTTTGGGTGATCCATGATCCGCCGCCTTAAGCCCACTTAACATGCTGCAATATAACACATTAATTGTCGTCAGAGGAGTGACTTCTCCCTTTTACTTGGGAAATGCGGGCTAAGGGTTTGATTTATTCATAGGAGGTGATCATGCGAAGTGTGAAACAAATGATCCACCGGGGGTTGATATACGGTGTATCGGCGATGGCGTTGCTCATCGCGAACTCGGCGGTCGCGGACCAAGGCAACATGGCGCGCGGCGGCAAGCTGTATGACAAATGGTTCAAGGTGATCGGGGCCGACAAGCCGAAGACCACGCACAAGGCATGGCCCGCATCCAACACCAAGAAGAAAGGCAACGTCACTTGGCGGTGCAAATCCTGTCATGGTTGGGACGGGCTGGGCAAGGACGGCGCCTACGCCAAAGGGTCCTACAAGACGGGGATCAAGGGTGTAAACGCTTATTGGGGCGCCGATCCCGAAAAGATCATCGCGGTCATGAAGGACGACACCCACGGCTTGGGCGGCATGATGGAGGACGAAGACTTCCAGGATGTGGCGCTCTTCGTCAGTAAGGGCATGGTCGATATGCGTGGATATATCGATTACGCCACAAAATCTCCGAAGGCCGGAGACCAGGCGAGAGGCGCGGATTACTTCAACACCATCTGCGCCGGTTGTCACCGTGAAGACGGCAAGCGGCCCAAGGATATGGACAAACCCCTTGGCGCCCAGATGGGCAACCCTTGGGAAGTCATGCACAAAATCCTGAACGGACATCCGGGTGCCCCCATGCCTGCATTGAGGGCGCTTCCGAACAAGGAGCAGATCATCATGGATCTCATGGCGCACGTTAAAACCCTGCCAAAGAAGAAGTGAACCCATCGGCTGGCCTCCTAATTCCCAATATCTGGGGGCCAGCCAGTTTTTTTTAATTTAGTTCCTTTTCAAACATTACGTATTTGACCAAAAGGAAGCAAAACGTGTCGTCTCCATCCCCCCGGTCTCATCTTTATCGTCTGCTGTTGATCCTCCTGGTGTTCGGCATCGGGTTTCTGGCGGTAAAGGAATGGGCGACGCCGGACAGCTGGAATTATGAAGTTTGGTATCGAGGCGACGCCATAAAGGATATCGCGGCGCAGCCATTGGCTTATGGCGGCAATGACTCCTGCAAGTCCTGTCACAAGGATGTTTCCCGGCTGTGGCGCAAGAAACCGCATCGCACGGTTGCCTGCGAAACCTGCCATGGCCCCATCATCGATCACGTGAAGGATAAGGAAAAAACCGGCGCCGCGTTAGTCGACAAGACACGCGGGCAATGCCTGAACTGTCACTTGGAGCAGATCAACCGGCCCAAGGGGTTCAAGCAATTTTCCAAACAGGGTGAAATTGGTAAATCGGTTCAAAAGCACAAGGAACTGGATGAAGTGACGCCATGCCTGAAGTGCCATGACGCCCATGATCCGCAACCCTAGTGGTCTGATCGCGGTGTTGCGACGGATGGCATAAAATTATGGATAGGCAGATGACCAAGCCGCTGGAAAAACAACCCCAACCATCCTTCGCCATTATCAATGACGGAGGCGACGATACGCGCCGTGAATTCCTGAGGAATGTACTGGCTGGAACGGCGTCGGCGACGGTGCTTATGGTGTTCGGTCCAGGCGCCGCGGCCTTGGCCAAGGGTGAAATTTTAGACAATGAAGGGGCGAACGCGCCCAAGCACCGGTTCGCGTATGTCATCAACATCGGCAACTGTATCGGATGCGGCAATTGCGTGCGCGCCTGCAAACGGGAAAACAGCGTTCCCTCGTCGGTCTTCCGGACCTGGGTGGAGCGATATGTGGTGACGGGCGACGGCGTGTATGTGGAATCGCCCAAGGGGGCGCTGGAAGGCTTCGGGCAGGTCAACGACGAGATTCGTAAAAAGACCACGAACTCGTTCACCGTTCCTAAAATGTGCAACCACTGTGAAAACCCGCCCTGCGTTCAAGTGTGCCCGGTCGGCGCGACTTTCAAAACCGAAGAAGGATTTGTCCTTGTCGATCATGACCACTGCATCGGTTGCGCGTATTGCGTGCAGGCATGTCCTTATGGCGCGCGTTTTATCAATCCCGAGATACACAAATCCGATAAATGCACCTGGTGTTATCACCGGGTGAAGAAAGGCAAACTTCCCGCGTGCGTCACGGTCTGCCCCAACAAGGCGCGACTGTTCGGCGACCTGAACGATCCGGAAAGCGAGGTTGCCAGGATTTTCAAGAACGAGGCGTGGATGGTTCTGAAACCAGCCATGCATACGGACCCGACCTGCTTCTATGTCGGAATGCCGCGAGAGGTGGTGTGATGGAACTCCCCGGCGACGCATTAATCAATTACATCCTCCCCAACAACGCCCACGTTGTCTGGTCGGTCATGATCGTCATTTACCCCTACATCACGGGACTGATCGCCGGCGCGTTCGTCGTGTCGGGCCTGTCGCACGTCTTCAAGGTGAAGGAATTCGAACCGATCGCCAATTTCGCGCTAATCGCGGCGTTCTGCTTTGGGCTGTTCGCGGCGACGCCCCTGCTGGTTCATCTCGGTCAGCCGCAACGCGCGTTCGAGATATATTTCACCCCCCACCTGACATCGGCCATGAGCATCTTCGGCTATGTTTATAGTGGTTACCTGTTGCTGCTGATGATCGAAATCTGGCTCATTTACCGGGAATACTTCGTTCGCAAGGCGAACGAGGACACGGGCCCGATGAAACTGATCTGGACCGTGCTCGCCCTCGGCGTGACGACCTATCATCCCGATTCGGCGAAGCTGGACAAGAAGCTCGCGGTCATTCTGGCCGGGATTGGCATTCCCTGGGCCTTCATCCTGCATGGCTATGTCGGTTTCGTGTTCGGGTCGGTCAAGGCCATCGCCTGGTGGGCGACCCCGTTGCAGCCGGTCATTTTCCTGCTTTCGGCCATTGTCAGCGGCATGGCCATGATTCTGGTCATGTACTCCTTCATCAAATGGAGACGCGGCGAGAGGCTGGATCAGATCATGATCAAGAAATTCTCGGCCTTTTTGTGGGGAATTTTTATCCTCGATGTCACCATGGAGGTGTTGGAAGTAGCGTTCGCCGCATATGAAAAAGGTTGGCATTGGACGCAAATCAAACCGCTTTTATTGGGACCGCTGTTCGAAACCTATATCATCGGTCAGCTTCTCGTCTTGTCGGTGATTCCCCTTTTCGTTCTTGGGTACGTGGTTTTGTCCGAGGTCAAGGGGAGGATGCTGTTGATCCTCGCCAATTTCTGCGCCTTCATCTTGTTGATCCAGGTGCTGTTCATGCGCTTCAACGTGGTTGTCGGCGGTCAGTTGATCTCAAAATCCGAACGGGGGTTCGTCGAATACGATTGGGAACTGTTCTCCAAGGAAGGCCCGTTGACCGCCATCGTGCTGTTTTCGGCTCCCTTCATCGCCTATTACATCATCAGCCGATTCATCCCCATTCTGGGCCATGACGACGAAAGAGACGCCGTTGGCTGACCGCGCGGGCCGTTAATCGCAGATTTGAACGTCAATCAACGCCGAGCGTTTTTCTTCCGTCACCACGCGCACCGCTTCGCGCAGCAGTTCCGGCAAGGCGTCGGGATCGTCGGTTTTGCGGCCCCATCCGTTGCTGGCTTCCGCCACGCGCTGAAAATCCGGGCTCGGGGACAACGCCGTCAGCGGAATCTGGTTGGCCCTGGCGGCGTACCCGTCCGGGTACATCCCCTGGACCGATTTTCGCACCGCGCCCCATTCCGCGTTATTCACGACCACCATCAGAATCGGCAGATCGTAGGCTTCCATCACCTGATGACAGGCGACGGGGTTGGCGAACATGTACGAACCGTCGCCCATCGTGGCGACGACCAACCGCTCCGGATCGCCCAGCTTCATGCCCATACCACAAGGCAGGCTCCACCCCAGGGCGCCGGAATGCGGCAACTGGCGCCAGGAATCGTGTTCGTGCAAATCGAGCGAGGCCAGCGGCACGCCCAATTCCGACAGCACCGTCGCCTTATGCCCCTGAATCACGTCGGAAACACACTTGCCCACATAGGCCTTGGTCATGGGCGAGCGAGCCCCTGACATCGCGGTTTCCAACGCCGCCGCGCGAATTTCATTGGACGCCTTGCGCACCCGGTCCCCCCGCGCCGCACGACGTTCAACACTGTCCGACAGACGCGGTCGCAGGGCTTCTTCCAGCTCAACGAGTCCATCATCCACCGCGCAGGCGATGGCGAGGTCGGCGCGGAAATTGCGCACGGGGAACCGGCTGAACAACGGGTCCGGTCCCATCTGAATGACCGTCGCGTTGGGCGCGGGTTGGTGGGATTGCGGTTCCCAGGGCGCAAGACTGTCGAGCACGAGGACAACATCGGCGTCCGCCAGCCACGGCATGGGATTCAGTCCCAGATTCATCGGATGGCTGGAGGGAACGGGAAGCGCCGTCGCCCAATACGGACAAACCGGAATCGCCCAATCTTCGGCCAAACGCGATAGCGCCGCGAAGCCCGCCGCCGACGCCGCGCCGCGTTGCGCAAAGATGACCGGATTGCGCGCATTCGCCAGCGCATCGACGAGAGCCGCCATATCTTCCCGTCGCACGCCCGACCGCGCGGGCGCCATGCTGGCGGGCGACTCCAGTCCCTCGTCGGGACAGGTCTCGCACAACACCTCGCGCGGCAGGCTCAGATAAACCGGGCCCTTCGCCGTGGAATTCGCAATGCCGTGGGCGCGGTCGAGCAATTCCGGGACCTGTTCGGGGAAGCGCAATTCATAGTCCCATTTGCAACATTCGCGCACCATCGCCGTCTGATCGCGCATTTCCTGCCCCCAGCCAATCGGCACGGTGCGCGCGCCAAACCGGTTCTGTTCGGTCACCGGCGTGCGCCCGGACATAAGCAACATCGGGATATGATCCGTCGCCGCGTTGATCAAACCCGTGACCCCGTTCGACAACCCGACATTGGTGTGCAGTATCACCACCGGCGTTTTCCCGGTGGCGAGGTGGTAACCATGCGCCATGCCCATGGCCGCGTGTTCATGCGGAACAATCAACGGTTGGGGAAGGTCGACGCCATTGGCCCCGGCTTCCGCCAGTCCTTCGATTATCGGCGGGAAGTCGGTGCCGGAATTGACCAGAATGCAATCAACGCCAAGCGCCTTCAACTTTGTAAACATCGCCGCCCCGGCGGAAACGCCGGGTTCCGATTTCACGCTTGCGTCATCCATAGTATCCGTCCCCATCTTTTTTAGTCGCGCATTAAACATATCCGACTTGTCCGCGTAATCACAACGGCGCGTGCGGTTCGCCTTGTTCCGCCACACCCGACCGGTTTAGGCTTTGCGGCGCACCGGAAGAGTCAAAAGGGAGTTCGACCATGAGCGATGTCGTGACAATTGAAAAAGTGGGCGCCATCGCCGTGCTTCGCCTCAACCGTGAAGACGCGTTGAACGCTATCACGCTGGAACTGGCGCGCGGGGTGGCCGACGCCTTGATCGAACTGGATGCCGACGACACCGTTAAGGGCATCGTACTGACCGGCGCCGGGACGCGGGCGTTTTGCGCCGGCGTGGACCTTCGCGAAGCGCGCGGCATGCAGGTCGCCAACATCGAAAACTGGTTCGGGACGGTCTGCAACATTTACCGGCAAATCCTGATGACAAAAAAACCCGTCATCACGGCGTTGAACGGGATCGCCGCCGGGGGCGGGTTCCAGATGGCGCTGGTGTCCGATTTGCGGGTCGCCCATCCCGGCGCGCGCATGGGGCAGCCGGAAATCAACGCAGGCATCCCTTCCATCATGGGATCGTACTGGATGAGCCTGCATCTCGGTTGGGCCAAGAATCAGGAATTGTCCATGACGGGGCGGCTGATGGATGCGGGGGAAGCCCAATCGCTGGGCCTGATCAATTACATGGCCGAACCCGACACCTTGATCGACACCGCCTGTGAAGTTGCGGAAACGCTGGCGGGCAAGCCGCCCGTGGCGTGGCGACGGACCAAGGAACGGTTTCGCGACATCGCCCTGGCCGGGTTCGACGACGCCTTTCGCGCCGGGGTTCTGGGGCAACAGGAATCCTACGCCACGGGCGAAGCGCAGGCCATTATTGATGGCTTTCTCGACGCGCGCGGCAAGAAATAAGGAAACAACGATATGCGATTGGGACTGACGACGGGCAGCAGCGGACGACGGGTCACCGTTGATCTCGACATGATCC
>JABJJH010000030.1 GCA_018660965.1 Rhodospirillaceae bacterium
CCAACTCCGACAAGACGTCTGGTTAAGGGTCTAGTCTTTTGACCGGAACAATTTTCGCCCTATCGTCTGCGCCGGGGCGGGCCGGGGTTGCGGTTATCCGGGTGTCCGGTTCGGCGGCGGCAGCTGTTTATCGCGCGCTGTCACGGCGCGCGCTGCCGGCGGCGCGCAGGGCGGTCTTGGTGCGGTTGTTCGAGCCGGCGGACGGCGTCCAAATTGATCAGCGAGCAACTGATGGGGGGGCCGGTGAGGGCGCCATTGACGAAGGATTGGCGTTTTGGTTTCCGGGTCCGCATAGCTATACCGGCGAGGATAGCGTTGAATTTCAAGTGCATGGCGGTGTTGCGGTTGTGGCGGCGGTACTGGACGCGATTGGCCGGGTTGAAGGGACCCGTCTGGCGGAGCCCGGAGAATTCACCCGGCGCGCATTCGTGTCTGGCAAGATTGATTTGACCGAAGCCGAGGGCGTTATCGACTTGATTGACGCCGAAACAACTGCGCAACGACGCCAGGCGCTGCGCCAGGCGGGCGGGGCGCTGGGTGCGGTGTATGACGGATGGCGTGACCGGCTGGTGTCTGTTCTGGCGCATTTCGAAGCGGTTCTGGATTTTCCGGACGAAGACTTGCCGGATGATGTCATTGACCAAATTAACCGCGATATTTTGCGGTTGGAAGAACATATAGCACAACATTTAGATGACAACCGGCGTGGTGAACGGCTTCGGAATGGCGTCAGGATCGCCATCATAGGCCCGCCGAACGCTGGGAAATCGAGCTTGTTGAATATGTTGGCGGACCGTGACGTCGCCATCGTTTCGGAGGTGGCGGGCACCACCAGGGATGTCATTGAAACGCATCTTGATCTGGCGGGGTTGCCCGTTACGGTCGCGGACACCGCCGGGATTCGCGACTCCGAAGATGCGGTGGAGGCGGAAGGGGTTCGTCGCGCCCGGCGAACCGCAGATGAGGCCGACCTTAAAGTCTTGGTTCTCGACAGCCAAGGTTTTCAAGGAGGTGACGGCGGCCTTGATCGAATTGACTCCGAAACGATTGTGCTGATGAACAAGATCGACCTGGGGCCGATGCCCGCAGTGTCGAAATCCGCATTTCCAACGGCCCGGGAGCTTTTTGGGGTCTCGGTGCGGACGGGCGTGGGCCTGGATGAATTTCTTTGCGGTTTAACGGAAGCGGTGCGCGGGCTGCTTGATGTTTCCGATGCGCCGGTCATTACGCGGGTCCGTCACCGGGCCTCCCTGGAAGATGTTCGGTTGGCGTTGCAAAAATCACAATTGGCGCCCTTGCCGGAACTTGCGGCGGAGGATATACGGCTTGCTGTCCGGTCTCTGGGGCGTATCACGGGGTCCGTTGACGTAGAAGATCTTCTCGATGTGGTGTTTCGGGATTTTTGTATCGGAAAATAGTGTTTCACGTGAAACAATGGCGCGCCAACAAGGGGCGCTTTTTTGACTTAGGGTGGGGTCGATCCTACATTATGGCCATGCAAAACAAACGAATTTGGGATGTCATTGTCGTTGGCGGCGGCCATGCGGGCTGCGAAGCGGCTGCGGCGTCGGCGCGATTTGGGGCGCGCACGCTTTTGGTGACCCATAAGATCGCCACGATTGGTGAAATGTCCTGCAATCCAGCCATTGGCGGATTGGGTAAAGGGCATCTAGTGCGCGAAATTGACGCCCTTGATGGCGTGATGGGACGGGTGATCGATCAGGCGGGGATCCAGTTCCGTATGCTGAACCTCAGCAAGGGCCCCGCCGTACGCGGACCGCGCGCCCAGGCTGATCGAAAGCTGTACCGAAACGCCATGCAGGGGGCGCTCGCCGATCAAGAAAATTTGGACATCATGGCGGCTGGGGTCGAGGATATATCGCTGGACGACGATGGACATGTTACGGGCGTTGTGACCGATACGGGCGAGGTGCTTTGGGCCAGGGGCGTCGTTTTGACCACCGGCACGTTCCTGCGTGGCCTGATTCACATTGGCGGGGAGAAAATACCGGCGGGTCGGGTCGGAGACGATGCGGTTCAAGGGCTATCCAAAACCCTGGAACGTTTTGGCTTTGTACTGGGGCGTTTGAAAACAGGGACGCCGCCCCGCCTGGACGGACGCACCATCGACTGGAATGCGCTCGACGCGCAGAAAGGCGATGCGACGCCACGGCCTTTCTCGTTTCTAAACGATCGGATCACGACGCCGCAAATCGATTGCCACATTACAACCACGACCGAAGCTGGCCACGCACTTATTCGCGAAAACCTGCATCGTGCACCAATGTATTCGGGCCAAATCGACAGCAAAGGGCCGCGATATTGTCCGTCCATTGAAGACAAGGTCGTGCGGTTCCCGGACCGGCAGGGTCATCAGATATTCCTGGAGCCTGAAGGGCTCGACGATGACACGGTCTATCCCAACGGCATTTCGACGTCGCTGCCCCGCGATGTACAGGAAGCATTGTTGAAAACGATCCCAGGGTTGGAAACCGCGGCGATTATACGGCCGGGTTACGCCATCGAATATGA
>JABJJH010000029.1 GCA_018660965.1 Rhodospirillaceae bacterium
ACCCGTATGTGACGTCCTCCAATACCGGGGCGGGGCAGGCGGCGTCGGGTTCCGGCTTCCAGGTGGGCGGCCTGGGTTATGTGCTGGGGATCACCAAGGCGTATACGACACGGGTCGGCGGTGGGCCGTTCCCGACGGAACTGACCGATGACATTGGAAAACGTCTGGGGGAACGGGGTCGTGAATTCGGCACCGTGACCAACCGCCAACGACGATGCGGCTGGTTCGACGCGGTCATGGTCCGTCAAGCGGTGAAGGTTTCAGGCATCGACGGCATCGCCTTTACCAAACTTGATGTTCTGGATGGTTTCGAGACGCTCAATATATGCGTTGGTTACCGCATAAACGGTGAAATGTTGGACTATCTGCCTGCGTCCATGTCCGCTCAGGCCAATGCGGAGCCGGTTTATGAAACCATGGAAGGTTGGACCGAAAGCACCGCAGGCGCGCGCTCATGGGCGGACTTACCCGCGACGGCGGTCAAATATATCCGCCGGGTCGAGGAATTGATCGAAGCGCCCGTGACGCTTTTATCGACCAGTCCGGAGCGGGACGATACGATCATGGTCCGCGATCCGTTTGCGGGATAAACCGGGCGTCGTCTAAAACGCCAAAATATTAATTCACCCTGGTCCTTGCGCCGGGGATTTCGGGTATACTGCGATGATTCGGCTGTCGCTTTGGCTGGAGTATATTCGTTGACGATCCTTGGTGTTAGGTCTTGATGCATGGCGGACTCTAAAAACTCAACGCAGGTGACGATCAATGATCGTTTCGACGTCATCGCTGACGAGCCGTTGCCGGAATTCGACTGTGGAAGCGCGTTGGCGTATCGTGTTCGCCATCACCGTGATTCGAGCCTCAGTCTCTTTGGTTTGGTGTGCGATCCTCGCCTCCCCATTCGACTCGATAAATTTAGCGCCATCAGCCGCATTGAATCGCCATATCTAATGCGTCTGAACGATTGGGGTATCGCGGACTGGCCGCTTTCCAATGCACAATGCCCAATTCTTGTCTTCGAGCGTCCGCCCAGGGGAAAGCTGTTCGGCTCTCTTGACCAGGAAGTTGAACCACGACATGAAGATTCCGTGATTCAGCATGTCGTCCAGCCGATTTATGACGTGCTTCGGGAGTTCCGGGAAATTGGCGTCGCTCATCGCAACATTCGACCCGATAATATTTTTATCGACGGCGCGGCTGAAGGCAACATGATACTTGGACAGTGCCTGACATCGAGTCCCGGTTTCGAGCAGCCTTTCATTTGCGAAACGATAGAATCATGCATGTCCGCGCCAAGCGGACGCGGGCCGGGCGTCGAGTCCGACGATATGTATTCCCTGGGTGTCGTCCTTGCCGCGATTATAACCGGCGAAGTTCCCGGGGCGGGCATGTCCGATCAAGAAATTTTGGAGGCCAAATTGTCCGCAGGCAGCGCCGCGCTGATGACGCGGGGGGGCCGTATTTCGTTGAGTATGATGGAAGGGCTTCGCGGCTTGTTGAACGATGACGCAGACGAGCGTTGGACGTTGGACGATTTGGGTCAATGGGCGAACGGCAAACGTGGAAGTCCGATACAGAATGCGCCGCCCTTGCGCGCCAGTCGGGCATTCGAATTCGCTGGCCTAAATCTTTTTAACTGCCGTGAAGTCGCCAACGCCATGGCGAAAAACTGGAGCCAAGCCGCCGCCGTTATTCACGACGGCTCGTTGGATGGCTGGCTGCGGCGCGCGCTTGGCGTCTCGAACATGGTGGAGGCTGTCGGTATCGCCAAGACAGACTTGACGCCCAATGAGCTGGAAAATGACGATATCGTGGTCGGACGCGTTTGTATTGCGCTCGATCCCACGGCGCCAATTCGCTTCCGCGATTTGAGCGTGACGGTCGACGGATTTGAAGGGTTGTTATCGGGGCTGGATGGTGACCGTTCGATTCTGGGGCAACTTTCTCAGATGCTGGGATTTAACTTTGTGAATTTTTGGATAGAGAATCAATCCACGTCTCGGACGGATTTGGTTGAACGGGTTCGTACGTTGAACCAACTCAGGGATATATTGCGTCGCGTTGCGATTGGTGAAGGGTACGAGCGGGCGCTTTATGAACTTAACCCGAACATGCCGTGCCTCTCTCCGATCATCGACCGGGAATATGTCATAGACGCCGCTCAGGTCTTGCCGGCGCTTGAACACGCCGCCGCACGCCGAACCGATCTGCGGGCCCTGATGGACCGGCATCTCGCGGCGTTTCTATCCACCCGTTTCGGCGGTCTTCGGGGCGGCGAGTTTCGTAACATGGACAATGAAGTCGATCCCTATCTGCCGTTGCTTGCAGGCGTTCGCGTCCTGGACTTGCTTCAGAGCAGCACGCAGCCTGTGCACGCCTATCCGGAGCTTTGTAAATGCGCGACCCGTTTGATTGGGCCGTCGATTAAAAGATTTCACAGCCGCGTTACGCGCAAGCGAGTTGAGGAGGAGATGCAACGGGCTGAAAAATCCGGCATCCTTGCGGAACTTCTGGACGCCATCGACAATCCCGTGAACCTGTCAAACGATGCGCGGGATTATGACTACGCCGTCCTGGAATACGGCCAGACCATTCAAAGACTTCGGCAACTCGATATGGATCGTCAGAATCGCTCGTTGATAGCCCGAAATCTTGGCGCGCAGGTGTCTTCGGTTATTTCCGGGTTTTTGATGACGATCGTCTCGATCCTGATCGTTATTTATTATTTCCTGATCAAGAGCTGACATGGCCGACCAAGGAAACCAAACGCCGCCGCCCGCAGGAAAAACCAAAATAGGTTCGATTCTGGCGTGGGTCATCGCACCGCCGATGGTTATTATCGCGCACGCGACGTTGACCGTGCTTCTCATCGGGATGATACCGACATTTGTCGCGTTTTTGATCGACCGGCACCCCATGAAATATACGACCCGCACGGTTGGTTACATGAATTTTTGTGGGGTATTGCCGTACGCCGTGCAGCTTTGGCGTGGGGCCAATGATTTTGAGGCTGCTCTGCAACTCGTTTTGGAGCCGCTCGGGTGGTTGATCATGTTGAGCAGTGCGGGGGCCGGATGGGCGATTGTGTTTATGGTGCCGCCGATTGTCGCGGCGTACCTGTCCGTCACATCCGAAATAAAAGAAAAAACCTTCAAGGATCGCCAGAAAGATCTTGTCGAAGAATGGGGAGCGTCGGTGCGTCAGGAAGCGTTGGGCGGCGCCAGGGACGGGGACGATGAGGACGATGACAACGAAGATGACCCGCAATCCGCCAACCTGGCCGTGACTTGATCCGTTGGCTGGATTGCTGGCGGCTGGATTGCTGGAACCGTTTCCCGAAAAATCCGGTTTGTCTTAAAACGCCGACGCGAGTTTTTGGTCGACCGCGGCGTTCCTGACCGCTTTTTGGAGCTTTTCGAAAGCGCGAACCTCGATTTGCCGCACCCGTTCCCGGCTGATGTCGTATACCTTGCTCAACGCTTCCAGCGTCGAGGGGTCTTCCGTCAACCGGCGCTCGGTCAGGATATGCCTCTCGCGTTCGTTAAGCGCGCTCATCGCGGTTTCCAGCAGCACACGTCGCTTTGAGAGTTCTTCCGCCTCGGCGACGACAATTTCCTGACTCTCCGATTGATCGACCAGCCAGTCCTGCCATTCACCCTCGCTATCGGCCCGGAGCGGCGCGTTGAGCGAGTGGTCCGCGCCCGCCATACGGCGATTCATCGACACCACGTCTTTTTCGGGAACGCTCAATTGTTCGGAAATCTTGGCGACGGTTTCCGGTCGCAGATCGCCATCTTCAAAGGCCTGCAGCTTCCCCTTTAGTTTACGAAGGTTGAAAAACAGCTTTTTCTGAGAGGCGGTCGTGCCGATTTTCACCAAGGACCAGGAATGCAGGATGTATTCCTGGATGGACGCCCGAATCCACCACATCGCATATGTCGCGAGTCGGAATCCACGTTCGGGATCAAACCGCTTCACCGCTTGCATGAGTCCAATATTGCCTTCGGAGATCAATTCGTTCAGCGGCAGGCCGTAACCGCGATATCCCATCGCGATTTTGGCGACAAGGCGTAGATGGCTTGTCACCATCTTGTGGGCGGCGTGGACGTCATCATGCTCGTTGAAGCGTTTGGAGAGCATGTATTCTTCTTCATGCGGCAGCATCGGAAATTTACGGATATTATCCAAATACCGCTGCAAATTGCCTTCCG
>JABJJH010000028.1 GCA_018660965.1 Rhodospirillaceae bacterium
CATCATCGCTTACAGGCCTGGCTTCTGCGAGGCTTGATCGACAAAGGGCGGCGACCCGCGATTGTTTTTGAAATGATCGAGGAAACGCGCCAACCCGCGCTCGCCGCATATCAAAACAACAATCCTTTGGACGCGACAGGACTTGGCGCCGCCGTTGATTGGGGAAAAACCGGTTGGCCGGCATGGCCGAAGTATCAACCCATCGCGGATGTCGCCTTCGAAGCGGGACTGCCGGTTTTCGCCGGAAATCCCGCCAATCATGGCAAATCACTATCGGCGGCGCGCCGAACACGGTTGGGGCTTGATGATTCCCTAAGCCCAAGTCAGCGAGACGCAATGTTGGAAACCATCGACGCGGGGCATTGCCGCCTTGTGCCGAAACGCCACCTGACCCCCATGGTGACGATTCAACGCGCGCGAGACGCGGTTCTTGCGGACAATGCTCAAAAGGCAAGCGGGGGCAAGCGGGGCGCCGTCTTGATCCTGGGCGCGAACCACGCCCGAAAGGATTACGCCGCGCCAACCGTGTTGAACAGGCTTCACCCTGGGCACACGTCACTAACGATGGCGTTTATTGAAGTTGACGACGAGCTAAAGGCGCCGTCGGAATACGCGCGAACCTTTGGCGGCGACCTGATACCGTTTGACTACATATGGTTTACGCCCCGCGCGAATAATCGGGATTATTGCGCCGAGCTGAAACAGAAATTCAAAAAATTTAAAAAACATTCCCCAAAGCCCAAAACGACCCCATAGCCGCTTCGTTATTTAACCTTTCGCGGCGACCATTTCTTCCACACGCGCCCATCGGCGGCACGCACTTCGCTCGTATCGCGATTTGCGATCTCGGTCTGAAAATATTCTGCTATCTTTTCGAACGTAATTTCCTCGCCAACGCCCTTGTCCAGCGCGTCCTGAAAAACCGTATGACCCCGCACCATGGTATTTAAATGCTCCGTGGCGTGATGTCCGAATCGGCCCCAGATCCGAATCAGGAAATCTTCGACTTCCACAGGCAACCGTACATCGGGTATTTCCGGCCGACCGAGTTCGAAGGCGCGATAGACATTCGGTTCAAGGGGCCCGAATTCATCGGCGATAAAGACCGTCGGCATCAATTTTCGGCCATGGTACGCCCGCGCATACTGCCCCTGCGCCAGCCACAACAATCGTTGAAGCTTTTGCGCCTGAAGGTAACCATCTTCTTGGCGCGCTTTTTCCACGAACCAAAGCGCGACGTCAAAACTGGATTCCGTGGCCGCAATCGCCATGCTGTCCTCATCTTAAAATCAGGGTCTGGTTTTATTATATTATACAATCGTTCGCCGCACGTTAAGCTTGGGCGTGCGTATGGCGCGATTCCCATGTTGACCATAGGCGGACGGGCCACGATATTGACCCCATACGTAGCGCGTGGAGGGTTCCAGCTTTCCATCGAAAATAAGGTGACACACATGGATTTAAACGGCGAGTTCCGAATCGCGGCGTCGAAACAGGCTGTTTGGGATGCTCTGAACGATCCCGAAATCTTGAAACAGTGCATTCCCGGCTGCGAAGAATTGGAGAAAACCTCCGACACGGAAATGACCGCCACGGCGGTCGTCAAGGTCGGTCCGGTCAAGGCCAAGTTCGGCGGCGCCGTCACGCTGTCCGACATCGACGCGCCAAACAGCTATACGATCTCCGGCGAAGGTAAAGGTGGGGCCGCCGGATTCGCCAAAGGGAGCGCCGCCGTTTCATTGACGGAAGACGGCGGCGAAACCGTATTGCGATACACCGTCGACGCCTCGGTTGGCGGCAAGCTCGCCCAGCTCGGTGGCAGACTAATCGATTCGACGTCGAAAAAACTCGCCCGCGAGTTCTTCGATAAATTCGCCGGGATTGTCGGCGAAGCCCCCGCGGACGCCACAATCGATGAAAAAGCCGCAACCGCCGAAGCTGTCGGCAAGGCCCTGGATTCAACCAAACAGGAAGCAAGGTATGACCCCGCCGCCGCCCTGGAACCGGGTCGGGCCATAGACGGCACGAAACTTTGGAAAGGCTATAGTCCCATGACGTGGGTCAGCGGCATCATCTTTCTGGTGTTTCTACTCGTCGCACTGGTCCAAATGGCGTTTCATTCCTGACCGGAATTGCGTTAAGCGTCTTGACCTAAAGCGCGTCCGCCATCACACTTGATCCGTGGATAATTAATACGACCAATCGGTCGAAACAGGGAGGCTTCGCATGCCAGTCACCGTTTCCATGACGGTGAACGGCAAGGCAGTTACGGGGGACGTGGAACCCCGCACCTTGCTCGTTCAATTCATTCGGGAAAACCTTAAACTCACGGGCACGCATGTCGGTTGCGACACCAGCCAATGTGGCGCGTGCGTCGTACACATTGACGGAACCTCCGTGAAAAGCTGTACGACCCTGGCCGTACAAGCGAACGGCGCAGATGTTCGCACAATCGAAAGTCTCGCCGACGGCGATACGCTGCACCCTATGCAGGAAGCTTTCCGCGAAAATCATGGTCTGCAATGCGGGTTCTGCACTCCGGGCATGGTCATGAGCGCGGTGGATTTGGTGAAGGAAAACCCCGATCCGTCCGAACAGGAAATCCGTGAATGGCTCGAAGGCAACCTTTGCCGCTGCACGGGCTACCACAACATCGTCAAATCAATCAAAGCAGGCGCGGCGACAATGCGAAGCTAACAACGCCGCGACCAATAAAGTTAGACCGGTGACGTAAAAACAAATCGGCGATTGAACTGAGGTCACCCTAACAAGGGGCAAATGGGAGACGGCACATGAGCGCGACAGGGATTGGCGCATCGGTCAAACGAAAGGAAGATTTTCGCTTCTTGACCGGCCAAGGCACGTATACCGACGACATTAATCGCCCCGGACAAACCCACGCCTACATCCTACGCAGTCCATTGGCGCATGCGACAATCAAAAACGTCGACACCACGGCAGCCAGGTCCGCTGATGGCGTTCTCGCGATCTTCACCGGCGAAGACATGGCCGCCGACGGCGTTGGCGGCATTCCGTGCGGTTGGGGCGTCGCGAACAAGGACGGGTCTCCCATGGCCGAACCTGCGCATCCGGCGCTTGCGGTGGGCAAGGTGCGTTACGTTGGCGACCAGGTGGCCATCGTCATTGCCGAAACCTACAGCCAGGCCAAGGACGCGGCGGAACAAATCGCCATGGATTTGGAAGAACTGCCCGCGCTCATCAATATGGAAGACGCGCTCGCCTCCAGCACCCTGGTCCATGACGATGCGCCCGGAAACATGTCCTACGATTGGGGCCTTGGCGACCTCGACGCTGTCGAGGAAGGCTTCAAGAATGCAGCCCGAGTCTCGAAAATCGACATCGTCAACAACCGCCTGATCCCCAACGCGATGGAGCCGCGCGCCGGCATCGGCGAATATGACTCCGCGACCGGGGAATACACGCTATACACAACCACTCAAAACCCGCATGTCATTCGTTTGCTGATGGGCGCCTTCGTCCTGAATATCCCCGAACACAAACTGCGCATCGTCGCGCCGGATGTTGGTGGCGGGTTCGGGTCGAAAATCTTTCACTACGCCGAAGAAGCCATCCTGACGTGGGCTGCGGGCAAGGTTCAGCGCCCCATCAAATGGACCGCCGAGCGTTCGGAATCCTTCATCACCGACGCTCATGGCCGCGACCACATCACCCATGCGGAACTCGCGATGGATTCCGACGGTAAATTTCTGGCGCTCAAGGTCTCCACCAAGGCGAACATGGGCGCGTATCTGTCCACCTTCGCGACCAGCGTGCCGACCTATTTGTACGGCACGCTTCTGGCCGGCGTTTACAGTACGCCTGCGGTGTATGTCGAAGTGAAATCGGTCTTCACCAATACGGTTCCCGTTGACGCCTACCGCGGCGCCGGGCGACCGGAAGCTTCCTACTTGCTGGAAAGGCTTGTGGACCGCGCCGCACGGGAAACCGGCCATAGTCAGGTCGACCTGCGACGCAAGAACTTCATTCCCAACGACGCCTTCCCCTATCAGACGCCGGTGGCGCTGGCTTATGATTCCGGCGACTACAACGCCTCGCTCGACGAAGCCTTGAAACGCGCCGACGTCGCCGGGTTCGACGCCCGGAAAGCCGCTTCCGAACGAAACGGGAAAAAGCGCGGCCTTGGATACTCCACCTATATCGAAGCCTGCGGCATCGCGCCTTCGGCGGTCGCCGGGGCGCTGGGCGCACGCGCCGGGTTGTATGAATCGGCGAATGTGCGGGTCCATCCGACGGGTTCGGTCACAGTGTACACCGGGTCGCACAGCCACGGCCAAGGCCATGAGACGACCTTCGCCCAACTGGTGTCCGATACGCTCGGCCTGCCCCTGGAAAGCATTGATATCGTGCACGGCGACACCAACAAGGTGCAGTTCGGCATGGGCACCTACGGGTCGCGTTCGCTCGCGGTTGGCGGTGAGGCCTTGATGAAGGCCCTGGACAAGATCACCGACAAGGCCCGCAAGATCGCGGCGCATTGCCTGGAAGCGTCCGAAGCGGACATTGAATTCACCGACGGTCAGTTTTCCGTCGCGGGCACGGACAAATCCATGACGTTCGGCGAAGTCGCGTTGACGGCTTATGTGCCGCACAACTTCCCGCATGACACCCTGGAGCCCGGCCTGGAGGAAAACGCGTTTTACGACCCGGCCAACTTCACCTTCCCCGGCGGGTGTCACATCTGCGAAGTCGAGGTCGATCCCGACACCGGAACGGTGAAGATCGAAAACTTCGTCGCCGTTGACGATGTCGGTCGCATCATCAACCCGATGATTGTCGAAGGCCAGGTCCATGGCGGCGTCGCCCAGGGCATCGGGCAGGCCTTGTTGGAAGGCTGCGTTTACGATGACAACGGCCAATTGTCGACCGGTTCGTTCATGGATTACGCCATGCCGCGCGCCGACAACGTGCCGTCCTTCGAAGTGGGCAACACGGTTACGCTGTGCGCGCATAACAGTCTGGGCGTCAAAGGGTGCGGCGAAGTCGGCGCCATTGGTTCGCCGCCCGCCGTCATCAACGCCATTGTCGATTCACTATGGGATTTGGGCGTGCGCGACATCGCGATGCCCGCAACCCCGCAAAAAGTTTGGCAGGCCATCGCATCGGCGCAAACGCCGCAAGCAGCCGAGTAAGGAGAAACACGCATGTATGAATTCGAATACCAGAAGCCAGGATCGTTAAGTGAAGCGGCGTCAGCGCTCAAATCAGCGGATGACGGGTCCCTGCTCGCCGGGGGCCAAACGTTGTTGCCGACAATGAAACAACGCCTGGCCAGCCCATCTGACCTTGTCGATTTGGCCGGCGTGCCGGATATGTCCGGCATTTCAGTTGATGGGGGGAACATCGTCGTCGGCGCCATGACGACGCACGCCGCCGTCGCCGGTTCCGCAGACGTGCAATCAAACATCCCGGGCCTCGCCAAATTGGCCGGCTGCATCGGCGACCCCCAGGTCCGTCATCGCGGCACCATCGGCGGCTCCATCGCCAACAATGACCCGGCGGCGGATTATCCCGGCGCTTGTCTTGGGCTGGGTGCGACCATCGTCACCGACAGCCGCGAAATCAGCGCGGACGACTTTTTCGTCGGACTGTTCGAAACCGCCCTGAACGACGGCGAAATCATCACCGCCGTTCGGTTCCCGATCCCGGAAACATCGGATTACGCCAAATTCCCCCAACCCGCCAGCCGCTTTTCGCTGGTCGGCGCGTTCGTCGCCAGGACATCCAGCGGCGCCCGGGTCGCGATCACCGGCGCAGGACAAGAGGGCGTCTTCCGGGTCCCTGAAATGGAAGCGGCGTTGAACAGTAATTTTGCCGCCGGAGCCGTGGCCTCCATCAGCGTTCCCTCCGACGATTTGAACAGCGACATTCACGGCAGCGCCGAATATCGCGCGCATCTGGTCACGGTAATGGCCAAGCGCGCCGTAGACGGTTGCGGTTGACCCGGACCCTATAAGCCAACACCGAAATAACAGCATAGAAAGCCGGGGCTCGCGAACGCCCCGGTTTTTTCTTATGCTGTCTCCCGATGATGCGGGAACCAACAGCCTCTCCCCTCGAACCAAAACCGCCGAAGCACGGGCGGCCACGATCCCCTCTTGCCCAAATCGCCATCCTTCTGCTGGCTGGGCTCGCAGTCAGCCTGGTGACGGCATGGGTTTTTCGAACACAAATCGCCGCGACAATCGCCATCGCCGCGTTGAAAAACAATGGATATCCCAGCGCATCGATGTCCGTGATCCGGCTGGGATTTCACCGCGCCACAGTCGCAACACTCGTACTTTCCCCAAACTTGCGCGCGTCGAAAATTGAGGCGACTTATACCCTGAACGGCATTCTGTCCAAGCAGTTGGAAAGTCTTCACGTAACCGGATTCTATTTCGACAGCACCCCGTCAACCACATCGCCCGATGGGGCATTTCAAATCCCATTGATCGAAATCCCCGTGGATCGCTTACGGGTGACCGGTTCACGCGCGACCTTGCAAACGACGAGCGGCGGCGTGGACATAGACTTCAGCGGCGACCTGACCAGACGCGATGACGACGCCAGCGACCTCCAATTATCGGCGACGATAAAATCCGGTGGGGCAGAGGCGGCCTTCCACACCAACGGAATCGTCACGACGATTCCATTGCAGTCTCTGGAAATAACTGCAGCTATCAATGGCGCCGTCCACTCCGCAGATGTGCAGGTCTCGTTCGACGGCGCGATTGATGGTCTCCACCTTGTGTCCGGCGAAACGTTCGCGCGTGTCTCGATCGCCAACGCCGTCATGACCACCGCCGCCCGCCAAGCGTCCCTGTCGCGACTGAGCGCGCAAGTCATCCATCGCCCCGACAGCGCTCTCGAGATCGACGTGACCGGGATGCTGCATGGCGACGAGATACCACCCGAAACAAAGTTCTCACTCGCGTTGAACGCCCCCAAGCCGGTCGGACAGGCCCCGGCTGAATTCCACGCGGTTCTCGACTCAACTCTGGGATGGGGCCAGTTGGATGGCCATATCGACCCGGACTGGCGAATAAACGCCACGGCGTCAGGCGCATACGAACCAGACGGTGAAACCGCCGCACACGTCACCGGCGCGATAAAAGGTCGCCTGGGAGAGGACGCTGCGTTCTCCCTGTCGGGCGTCGTCGCACCGGATTGGGCGCTGTCGATGGGGATTCCAGACGCCAGCGCCGCCGGGGAAATCGCCTTTACCGTGAACGGCGGAATTCCTTTAACCGCCGCCCTCGTCGACCCGAACGCCTTGAGCCGCACCGCATATTTAGCAGGGCGGATCGACCTCGACTTAACCGACGCCGACATCCCCGGCCTCTTAACCGCCAAGGCGACATCGGGCGCCTTGACGTTCGACGCACACGACAACGCCATCGACATAGCGCTGGTACAAGGCCTGGATGTGCAGGGCCTGACGCTAACGCCCGAATTGGCTCCATCCTCCGTGCGGCGTCTCCTCAATGACTCCCTGTCCCTCGGCGCACCGCCGTCCCGTCCCATCCGTATCGAGAACGCTTTCAACAATCCAATTCTCCTTCTCCCCGACAGCCTGAACCTTAAAACACCAAAATCCAGCGCGGCATTGCCGAAAGGCGCGACGCTTCGGTTCAACCCCGACCTATCCTTCGCCGAAGCCGATTTTCCACACGTCACGTTTCACACTAACGACGCTATCGTGAACGGCGGCGCCCCCTTGCATCTGATTCGGGCAAGCGTGACGGGATCGCTCGAAAACCTTCACCTTTCGCCCGGCAACGCCTCAGGCCAATTCCGCGTGTCCGGCGCCGCGCCCATCGTTCAAGCGCCCGTCACCGCACACGCGCACGCAAGCCTATCCGGATCCTTTAAACGGGACGGCTCACATATCAGCATAACCGCCGACCCGGACAGCAGCCTTGGCGTATCCGACATCGCTATAAACGGAATCGCCTTGAGCAACGCCCCTATAACCCTGTCGCCCGATGGCGCCGCCTCACTCTCCATCGACCTGTCGCAAGCGTCCCCGCGCATCGCCTACGTCGCACGTCTAAAGCCCGTCGAGGCCTTGCTGATCGTCCCTATGGCGGGCGTCCCCACCACCATCGGCGTCGCGATCCCGAACATCGAAGCGTCAGGCTCAACGGCGTCACACTCGGTTCAACTGGGCGGCGGAAGCCTCAGACTTCCCGCCTACGACCTGTCCTTGAACGGCGTCGACATGCGCGCCGATATCGGCTTGAACACAACCGCCTCTTTATCTATCGCCGCAATCGAGAATCTGAGCGATGCGCCCTGGTTCATACCCCTTAAGCTGAAGGCTAGCGCCGCGATCAAGGATGGCGTCGCCACCTTCAAGGGGCGCCTCGACGATACGCCCGGCAACATTGTCATCGACGCCAACGGTCGCCACAATTTTGCGAAAAAAACCGGAAATGCGGCGATAAAAGCCAAAAAAATCACGTTTTTGCCCACCGTTTTGCAACCCGATGCGCTGTCCCCTCGCCTGCGCCATATGTTTCGCGAAGTCGATGGCGATATCGCCCTTCAGTCCACGCTGTCATGGCGTGACGGCGCCCTGCGAAGCGGCGCCGAGGCGCTGGTCAACCTCGCCCGCCTGGAAACCGACGAAGTCAACGTGACAAACGCCGCGGCGATACTCACCTTCGACAATTTGTTCCCACCGACCACCCCGCCCGGCCAGATCGTGGAAGTCGGCGAAATCGACCTTGGCGTGCCCTTGACCGATGGCCGCCTAGCACTTCACCTGCGCGCCGATGGCAGCGTCCTGGCCGGGTTGGAAAAATTCAACCTGTTCGGTGGCCGCATCGAAACAACGCCGTTCGTCCTGCCCCGGACCTTCGACAACTTCACCATCCCCCTCGCCGTCACCGGCATCCGCCTCGCCGACCTGCTGGCCGTGGCGAAATTCGGCGACTTGACCGCGACCGGGGCGCTGGATGGGTCGATCCCCGTCACCATCACCGGCGGCGAATTCGCCGTGCGCGACGGCCTGTTGAAAACCGTGGCGGGGGGATCGCTGCGCTACCGCCCGCGCGCCATCGGCCCGGCCCTGTCGGAGGCCAACGAAGGCGCCGCCCTGTTCCTCGATCTGGTGAAAGATTTCTCCTACGACGAAATCCAGGTCACGCTCAACGAAGGGGAATTCGAACAAATCGCCTTCGGCTTCAAGATCAAGGGCCACAACAAGACCGTCTATAACGGCGTCCCGGTTGATCTGAACGTCACCCTGACGGGCCCCTTGCGCAAAATCCTGCAACAGGGCCACGAAACTTTCACCACGCCCGCGTGGTTAAAGGAACGCATCGCCGAATTCGAACAAAAGCAACCAAACCGATAATCTCTCTCAACGCCCGAATGCTAACCCTCGGCCCCTTTTTCGGTTAGCATGAGTTAGCATTAATATACATCTTGGCCCTTGCAGGCCTACGCTCTACCGCCCGTTAAATTCCCATTAATGGGAATTTATGCTGTTATAGGGAAATTTCAAGACCCACGCACTTAAATTGGTGAATTTTTATCATCGTCTTCTCCAATTTTAAGCGCCGTGCGTTTTTGCATTTTTTCCTGAATTTCCGCTTCAATTTTCGCCCGCTCTTCAGGTGGCAGGGCTTGCAGCTGTTCTTTCGTCAACCCCATCTCCGCCAAAAGAGCCTCGTAATATCGCTCCTCCGGCGTTTTACTCATGTAATCAAGAAACTTATTGACCGCGTCGCTGGCGGAATCATCGGATGCTGCTGCGCTCCCTGCATCTTCAGGGGCGTTTACCTGGGCGGGTTCTTGCGCGATTTTCTGTGCGTCAAAGAGCGTTCCGGACTGTTTTGTTTTTTGCAGCTGCGCAAAAGCGGAAGACTTTTCCGCTTCCCTCCCCGGAAAGACGGCAATTTTTTCTTCCCCGTGCTTTTTTTCCTGGCCGCCTACACGCTGTTGATACGCCGTGTCAGAAAATTCATCCCCCTTAAATAAAGGGCGTTTGCTTGGATCGGGCTGTGTCGCGTTAGGATAATTATTAAAAATCCCTGCTGGAATAGAGGTCATGGCTCAACTCATTCGTTTTTCGAGGCCATCATCTCAATGCACATTACATACCAGTAGGTCGATTTTTAATTTTCCCCGGATTGTCTGACCAAATCGCCATTAACCTGTCAGGCCCGACTTACACCCTCTATTCAGCGGGCAATTGAAGGGTCACCCGTAAACCGCCTTGCGGGCGATTAGCGATGCAGACATCGCCGCCGTGGGCGCGCAGAATTGTTTGGGCGATGGCCATGCCGAGTCCCATGCCGCCGGTTTGACGGTTGCGCGAGTCCTCCAGCCGGAAAAAAGGCTCGAAAACCCTTGGTAAATCAGCCTCGGCGATCCCGGGACCGTCATCCTCGACCACAATAGCGACGCCCGCCTCTCGGCGTTCGATATGAACCGTGGCCGACCCTGCATACGCCAAGGCGTTTTCCACGATATTGCGCAGCGCGCGGCGCAACGCAAATGGTTGGCAATTGGCGATGAGTCGCCCACCTTCAAGCGGCGTGAAGTGCGCCTCCTTGCCCAAATCAACAGCGTCGGCGCAAACGCTTTCCGCCAAAGCTTCAAGATCGGTTTCAACGAACGCCTCGTCACTGGTGTCTTCGCGAACGAAAGCCAACGTCGCTTCCGCCATCGCCTGCATTTCATCGAGAGTGGCCAATATCTTCGCCTGCAACGCCGCATCATCGATGAATTCTGCGCGGATGCGCAGCGACGTGATCGGCGTGCGGATATCATGGGAAATCGCCGCCAGCATTCGGATACGGTCGGCCGTAAAACGCTGTTGACGATCCTGCATGCGGTTGAACGCGGAAATGGTGTCGCGAACGTCACTGGGCCCCTCCTCGGGCAGTGGCGTGAACACCTCCCCCCGTCCGGCGCTCTCGGCCGCGGCGGCGAGGCCCGCCAACGGCCGCGTCACCCGCCGCACCAACACCACGATCATCACGATCAACGCCAACGCCGTGGCCGCCATCGCCGTCAACGACGCCACGGCCCAACCCGGGGCCACGGGCGGTAACTGTGTTCGCGTATTCAACCAATTTCCGTCGACGAGACGAACTGCGATGATCATGCCACCGCCAGGGACCGGCCCGCTCGCGCCATGTTCGCTGTCATGTCCCCTTTCATGTCCTGGGCCATGCGAAGAATGCCTGTCACCGTCATCATCGTCTTCGCCGCGCATATGGTCTTGGGCGTCACGCGAATGCCGCCACGGCCCCCAACGCCAAAACCCATCGCCCTCTTCCATCGCGCCGACCTCGATAGATCTTTCGCCGCTACCCAGGCGACGCGCCAGACGGCGTCGAATCCGCGCGGCGCGGAATCCGTCCTGTTCGTCGTCAACCATACTTTCACGAGACAGCGTAAAGCGAAGCAAGGGACCGCCCGCTTTTCGCGCGATTGCGTCCCGCATTTCGATTGGCGCGTTCTCCATCAGCCGCACAACCGACGCAATCCGCGACAACGACTGAAACTGGTTAGCCTGGTGAACCGCCAGTCGTCTTTCGTCAATGAAGGCAAAAAAGCTGATCACATGGGCGCTCACCATCACGATGAGCAAACCGGCGATCAGTTGACCCGCCAGACGACGCGGCCACATTATGAACGCTCCACGGCGCTGGTGAACATATATCCGCCGCCGCGCACGGTTTTGATCAA
>JABJJH010000027.1 GCA_018660965.1 Rhodospirillaceae bacterium
GTTCGTGCGGAAACACGATGGCGGGTTTCGCGTCGCTCGGCGGCGCGGGCGCCTATATAGGCAAGGTGCGCGACGACCAGTTTGGCGATGTGTTCCGTCACGATATGAACGCCATCGGCGTTTCTTTCACGACGCCCGCCGCGACGGCGGGACCGGCGACCGGCAATTGTCTGGTGATGGTGACGCCGGACGCGCAGCGGACCATGAGCACGTTCCTGGGCGCCGCCGCTGATCTGTCCATCGCCGACATTGAAGCCGATGTCATCAAGGCCGCGAAAGTCACGTATCTGGAAGGGTATCTGTTCGACCCGCCCGCAGCCCAACAGGCCTTTGTCGCGGCGGCGGAAATCGCCCATGACGCCGGGCGCAAGGTCGCCATAACCTTGTCGGACAGTTTCTGCGTTGAACGCCATCGGGAAGCGTTCCGGTCGCTGGTCGAAGCCCATATCGATATTCTTTTCGCCAACGAAACGGAAATCTTGTCGCTGTATCAGGTCGATAAGTTCGATGATGCGCTGCAGGCGGCGCGCGGCCATTGCGAGGTCGCATGTCTGACGCGAAGCGAAAAAGGGTCCGTCGTGCTGTCCGGCGAAGAGGTGCACGTTGTCGACGCCGAACCGGTCGATTCGGTCATCGACACAACGGGGGCGGGGGATTTGTTCGCCGCCGGGTTCCTGTATGGCTATACCCATGGCCACGGCCTTGCCGATAGCGCGCGGATTGGCGGCGTCGCGGCGGCGGAAGTGATCGGCCATTATGGGGCGCGTCCGGAAACCGACTTGTCCGTTCTCGCCCGAAACCGGTTGGGGTAAACTGGGCCCGCGATGCGCCCTAAACGCCCAAAAACGGGAATTTCAGCCGCACAACCGGCGTTTCTGGGCGTCTCGTTTTTGGGCGTCTATGGCGACCGCAGGGTCGCGTCGCTGTTGTTTTTCGGGTTTTCCAGCGGACTGCCTCTGGCGTTGACCGGGGCGACGTTGGCTGTGTGGCTGACCGAAGCCGGGGTTGATCTCACCAATATCGGCCTGGTGAGCCTGGTTGGCCTCGCCTATGCGCTGAAATTTCTGTGGTCGCCGTTGGTGGACCGGATGGCGATCCCCGGTCTGACATCGACGCTGGGGCGACGCCGGGGATGGATGCTGCTGTCCCAACTTTTCGTCGCCGCCGCCGCGCTGGCGATGGCCGCAACCGACCCCGGGGATCCGGATACACGGCGCTGGACGATTGTCTGGGCGCTCGCCGTCGCGTTTGGATCGGCGACCCAGGACATCGCCATTGACGCCTATCGCACGGAAATTCTCGCCGAAAATCAACTTGGCGCCGGGGCCGCGAATCTGGTGTTTGGCTATCGAATCGGCATGTTGGTGTCGGGCGGGGGCGCTTTGATCGTCGCCGATGCGGCGGGGTGGGCGTGGGCCTATGGGTTGATGGCGGCGTTGATGGCGGTCGGGGTCGGCGCCGTTCTCGTTAATCCCGAACCGGCGGTTCGCAAGACGCCCGGCCAACAGGCGCTGGAGGCGGCGGGGGTTGCGTGGACCGGACGCCTGTCCGGCGTTCCCGACGGTGTGCGCCGCGCGATGGCGTGGGGATACGGCGCGGTCTTGTGCCCGTTTCTGGACTTCATGCGGCGCCCGGGATGGGTTGTCGTGTTGCTGTTCGTCGCGTCTTACAAATATGGCGACGCCTTGCTGGGCGTCATGGCGGGGCCCTTTTATGTTCAAACCGGGTTTTCCCTGACCGAAATCGGCCTCGTCACCAAGGGGTTCGGGTTGGCGATGACGCTGGTCGGCGCGGGTCTGGGCGGGGTGATGGTGGCGCGCTACGGCGTGTTGAAGGCGTTGCTTATTTGCGGCGTGTTACAGGCGGCGTCCAATCTGGTTTTCGTCGTCCAGGCCTGGGTCGGGTATTCCATGCCGATGCTGATGGTGACGATCAGCGTGGAGAATCTGACCGGCGGGATGGGAACGACCGCCTTCGTGGCGTATCTGTCCAGCCTGTGCAATGTCGCCTATACCGCCACGCAATACGCCTTACTGTCGTCGATGACGGCGGCGGCGCGGACGTTTTTCGCATCGGGCGGCGGGTGGCTGGCGGACCGGGTCGATTGGATTGAATATTTCGCCGTGACCACGCTGGCCGCCGTCCCGGGGTTGGTGCTCTTGTTGTGGATGATACGGTGGTTTCCGGAAACGAGGGAGACGGACACATGACTCCAAGCATCGTGGACGACGACATTACCGCGCTTGACGTCGACGCTATTGTCAACGCGGCGAACGAATCACTGCTGGGTGGGGGCGGCGTCGATGGCGCCATTCACCGCGCCGCCGGTCCGGAATTGTTGGCCGAATGCCGGACGCTGGGCGGGTGCCCTACCGGCGAGGCCAAAATCACGCAGGGCTATGCGCTCAAGGCGCGCCACGTCATTCATACGGTCGGGCCGGTCTGGCAAGACGGCGGCGCTGGAGAAGACGCGCTGCTGACCAGTTGCTACCGGCGTTCTCTGGCTGTTGCGGTTGATCATGGCGTGCAAAGCATCGCCTTCCCGGCGATTTCAACGGGGGTCTACCGGTTTCCGTTGGTCCGCGCGGCGGACATCGCGGTCGGGTCCGTTATCGGCGCCGCTGTGGAACTGGGGTTTGACGGCGCGGTTGTTTTTTGTTGCCTCGGCGTCGATGCAACGGCGGTGTATAGCGCCGCGCTTGCGCGCCATACGTCCTAATCCTCGCTGTCGAGCGCATAGCCGGCCGCGCGCACGGTGCGGATGGGATCGCGTTCACCCGCCGTGTTCAAGGCGCTACGCAGGCGGCGGATATGAACATCGACGGTTCGGGGTTCGACATAAACGTCGTGGCCCCAGACCATATCGAGCAACTGTTCGCGGCTGTAGACCCGTCCGGGACGCTCCATGAAATGCTGCAACAGTCGGAATTCGGTCGGGCTCAGGGCCAAGGTTCGGTCCTTGCGCCGGGCCTTGTGGCGCGCCAAATCCATAACGATGTCTTCGAAAACGAGGGTTTCCTCGGCGAGCGCGGGACGGCTGCGGCGTAACAGGGCGCGGACCCGCGCAACCAACTCGGCAGGCGAAAACGGTTTGGTGATGTAATCGTCGGCGCCGCCGTCCAGCCCCCGCAATCGGTCGGTTTCTTCCCCGCGCGCGGTCACCATGATGATCGGCAGCAAGCGTGTGCCGGGGTCTCGCCGCAGCCGCCGACAGATTTCGATTCCGCTGATTAACGGCAACATCCAGTCCAGAATGACGATGTCCGGCGGCGTTTCAGCCACGCTCAACAGCGCCGCGTCGCCATCGCGCGCCTCCATGACCGAAAAGCCCTCGGCTTCAAGGTTGTAGCGCATCATGGTGATGATGGCGTCCTCATCCTCGACAATCAGGACGCGCGGGCTTGTCATTCGGAATCCTTCGGCGTGACGGGTTCCAGAACCGTGAAGGCGGCGTCGGCGCCTTTTGGCCGGGCGCCCTCCAGCGTCTCGCCGGTCACGCGAAAATGAATATTGTCGGCGATATTGGTCGCGATGTCCCCCATGCGTTCAATATTTTTCGCCATGAATAACAAATGCGTGCAAGACGTTATGTTCCGCGGGTCCTCCATCATGTAGGTCAGAAGTTCCCGGAACAGGCTGTTGTACAGATCGTCAACTTCTTCATCGCGGCGCCAAACATCGACGGCTTTTTCCGCGTCGTTTTGCAGGTAGGCGTCGAGAACGTCCTTGATGAGACCTTGCGTCATGCGCGCCATATTGGAGAGCCCTGGCGCGGGGACATGAGACATCTGGTTGAGCGCGATGGACCGCTTGGCGATGTTCTTGGCGTAATCACCAATTCGCTCCAGCCACCCTGACGTCTTTAACGCCGAGAGGACAACGCGCAAATCGTTGGCCATTGGTTGACGCAGCGCCAGCATGCGCACGACCAGCGCGTTCGCCTCCAATTCCAGGGCGTCGATTTTATCGTCACCGTCGATCACCTGTTGCGCCAATTCGGAATCCCGGCTGACCACCGCCCGCACGGAATCCGCCAGTTGCGCCTCGGCCAGGCCGCCCATGCGGCTGATCAACGAATTCAGTTCCGTAAGTTCGGTGTCAAACGATGTGACGATGTGATTTTCGGGGTGACTTTCTGGCTGATTCGGCATTGTTTCCCTCGTTGAGCCAATATCGCGTTTAACCGATGCGACCGGTAATGTAATGCTGGGTTCGTTCATCAGTCGGGTTGGTGAAAATTTTCTCGGTTTCGCCGACTTCCACCATTTTACCAAGATGGAAAAAAGCTGTTCGTTGCGATACACGCGCCGCCTGTTGCATGGAATGCGTGACGATGATGATTGTGAAGCTTTCCCGCAATTCGTCGATTAATTCCTCGATTCGGGCCGTCGCGATGGGGTCGAGCGCGGAACATGGTTCGTCCATGAGGATGATTTCCGGGTTGATGGCGATGGCGCGGGCGATGCAGAGTCGTTGCTGCTGTCCTCCCGACAATCCCGTGCCCGGCTCCGCCAACCGGTCCCTCACCTCGTCCCACAGACCCGCCTTTTCAAGGCTTGTCTCCACGATTTCGTCGATGTCCTGTTTGGCCGTGGCGATGCCGTGAATGCGGGGACCGTAGGCGACGTTGTCGTAAATTGACTTTGGAAACGGGTTCGGTTTTTGAAACACCATGCCGACGCGCGCGCGAAGCAAGACAGGGTCGAGCGCCGAATCGTAGATGTCCTGGTTATCCAGGGTGATTCGCCCGGCCACGCGGCATCCGTCGATAATGTCGTTCATGCGGTTAAGGCAACGAAGAAACGTCGATTTGCCACACCCCGACGGTCCGATCAGGGACGTGACCTGGCGTTCGTAAATATCCAAATCGATTTGGAATAACGCTTGTTTGTCGCCATAAAAGACATCAACCGAACGCGCCGATAATTTCGGGGCATCATTCAATTGTGGCGTTTCCACCGCAATCTCGACCGTTGGCATGGTCTCGGCTACCGCCATTTCGTCAACTCCTACCATCTCTGTTCGAATTTTTTGCGTAGTAAAATCGCAATCAGGTTCATGCATATCATGAAGCCGAGCAGCACGAGAATGGCGCCTGACGTTCGTTCCACGAACGCCCGTTCCGGACTGTCGGCCCATAGATAAATCTGGACCGGTAAGGCGGTCGCCGGATCCATCGGGCTTGACGGAATATCGACAATGAAGGCGACCATGCCAATCATTAGCAATGGCGCGGTTTCACCAAGCGCACGGGCCATGCCAAGGATGGCGCCCGTCAGGACGCCCGGCATCGCCAGGGGAAGGACGTGGTGTGCGACGGTTTGCATTCTGCTGGCGCCGATGCCGATAGCGGCTTCGCGGATCGACGGCGGCACGGCTTTCAACGCGGCGCGCGCGGCGATGATGATGGTCGGTAACGTCATCAGCGCCAACACGATGCCGCCGGCCAGTGGCGCGGATCGCGGGACGCCAAAGAGTTGCAGGAATACGGCCAGCCCCAGCAATCCGAAGACAATCGACGGGACCGCCGCTAAATTATTAATGTTGATTTCGATCAGATCCGTCCACCAGTTCTTCGGCGCGAATTCCTCCAGGTAAATCGCCGTCATAACGCCCAGGGGAAACGAAAGCACAAGCGTGACGACAAGCGTCCAGAATGATCCTGCCGCAGCGCCGAAAACGCCGGCAAGTTCCGGTTCCCGGCTGTCTCCGCCTAGAAAGAAGGCGGTGTTGAATTGTGTCTCGATGCGGTCCTGCGTGGCGAGCTTCGTGATCCAGGCGATTTGGCGGCCCGAGAGCCGCGTATTGCCGCCGCCGCTGGAAATGCGGTTTTTGACCGTTTGATCGACATCGTCGCTGGCGGTTAACCAGACCGTGCGGCGCCCACCAATCAGGCTGGGGTCCGCCAACACCATGGCCCGCAGTTCGAATGGCGCCCCGATGCTGAGAAGCTTGTAAAGTTTTCGCTTGTCGCGTCGGGCGGTGACATCGGGGAATAGCGCGCCGAACGATTTTCGCGCCAGCATGCGATAGTTCGCGCCGGACATCGCTTTTACATCGCGGGTTCCCGTGGGGTCGATGACATCTTGCGCGAAGTTAATGTCGAGTCGGATTTTGGTTTGTTCAAACGCCGTGTAGCCCTGCAGGGCAACCGTGACGATTAAAATCGCGAGGAACGACAACGCGATGGTGATCGACAGCATCCCGTACAAACGGAATCGGCGTTCCGCAGCGTACCGGCGCTTGATTCCCGCGCGCACTTGTTCTTCGATGCCCACTTTGGCTTGGGACATTTTCGATATTGTTGGCGTATCAGTCATATTGCTCCCGATACTTCCGAACAATGTGGAACGCGAGGACATTCAGGCACAGCGTGATGAGAAATAATAAAAGCCCAAGCGCGAAAGCCGCCAGGGTTTTCGGGCTGTCGAATTCCTGATCGCCGATCAGCAAGGTGACGATCTGGACGGTGACGGTTGTAACCGCCTGGAAGGGGTTCGCCGTTAAATTCGCCGCCAGACCCGCCGCCATGACCACAATCATCGTTTCCCCGATGGCGCGCGACGCCGCCAGCAGCAGACTTCCCGCGATGCCGGGTAGAGCAGCAGGAAGGACGACCTTTTTAATCATTTCCGATTTCGTCGATCCCAATCCGTACGCGCCTTCACGCAAGCTGCGCGGAACGGCGGTGATAACGTCGTCCGATAACGAGGATACGAAGGGGATGATCATGACGCCCATGACCAGACCGGCGGCAAGCGCGCTTTCGGAGGAAACTTCCAACCCCAGCGCGGCGCCGTTGTCGCGGATTAACGGCGCGATGGTGAGGGCCGCGAAAAACCCATAGACCACCGTCGGGACGCCCGCGAGTATTTCCAGAAGGGGTTTGGCGATGGCCCGGAACCCAGGCGCCGCGTATTCGGCCATGTAAATCGCCGATAGCAACCCGATTGGCGCGGCGACGGCCATGGCGATAAAGCTAATCAGCAACGTGCCGACGAGTAGGGGCAGGACGCCAAACGCGCCCGCCGCGCCGACCTGATCCTCGCGGATGGCCACCTGTGGACTCCATTTCAACCCGAACAAAAAGTCCGTTACCGGGATTACTTGGAAAAACCGTGTGGCTTCGAACAACAGGGACAAGACGATGCCGATGGTGGTGACGATGGCGACCATTGAACTCAAAACGAGGATCGACGTCAGGATTGCTTCGACCTTGTTGCGGGCGCGAAAGGATGGCGACACAAAACGCCGGGCCGCCGTCAGGCCCGCGACGCCAAGCGCGAGGACCGCGACAGTGCGCGCCATCAGACCTGTGTTTTGAAGATTGGCGTACTGGGTCGCGATCCGCTGAAAGGCCGGGTCGATATTCTTACCGCCGAATCTACCGTCCACGATATTCCGAATTTCGTTCAGCTTTAACTGAAGCTGTCCTTCGGACAGGTCTCGAGCCTGATCGCCCAGGGCCGTCACGATCATGGCTTCGATAATTTTCGGTTCAATCAATAGCCACGCGCCGACGATCAAAAGCGCCGGCAGTCCGCACCACAGGGCGACGTAAAATCCATAATAATTCGGGAGTGAATGAAGCTTGTGGGCGTCGCCCGACACCGAGACAAGCGCCCGCCTGCGGCCAACATGAAATCCTATCGCGGAAATCGCCAACAAGACAGCGAGGAGAATGGGCGTGTTCATGGAATAAAGGATATCCGCGATGAAGGGGTCTTGGGAAAATTAAAGAATAAACCTGGCAGCCGCATTTATCGCGACCGCCGGGCTGGATCGAGGTTACATGCTCAACGGCGCGAGATCGCCGGCGTCCGCGCGGACTTTTTTGCGCAGGCTGTCGGGCAGCGGGATCAAGCCTTTGTCGACCAGATAGCCGTCCGGGCCCCACGTGGCTTCCTGGGTGAATTCAGCGACGTATTCCTGGATGCCGGGGATTTGTCCGACATGCGCTTTCTTGACATAGAAATACATGGATCGCGAAACCGGGTATTCGCCCATGGCGATATCGTCGAAGGCCGGCGCGACGCCGTTCACCTTCGCGCCCTGCACCCGGTCGGCGTTCTGGTCCAGAAAACTGAAGCCGAAGACGCCGAAGGCTTTTGGGTTGGCGACCAGCTTGTTGACGATCAGCACGTCGTTTTCACCGGCCTCGATATAGGCGCCGTCTTCGCGGACGCCATGGCAGACCGCCTTGTAGTGTTTCTTGTTCTTCTTCTTCAGCGCCTTGATGCCGGGGAAGGTTTTGCAGCCGCCTTCAAGCGCCAGTTCGGCGAAGGCGTCGCGCGTGCCCGATGTCGGCGGCGGGCCAAGTACTTCGATTTTGGTGTTCGGGAGGGAGCCGTCGATATCGCTCCATTTTTTGTAGGGGTTGTTGATCAGCGTCTCGCCCTTTTCGTCGCCGGGAACGACCTTGGCGAGCGCCAAAAAGAGATGACGCAGGGTTAGCGAGACCTTGGGCGCGCTTTTCGAGTTGGCGATCACGATGCCGTCGAAGCCGATTTTCACCTCGGTGATGTCGGTGACGCCGTTATCGGCGCAACGTTTGATTTCGGATTTCTTGATCCGGCGGGACGCGTTGGTGATGTCGGGGTGCTTGACGCCGACGCCGCCGCAGAACAGTTTCAACCCACCGCCCGATCCCGTGCTTTCAACCACGGGGGTCTTGAAGGACGTCGTGCGTCCGAAATTTTCGGCGACGGCGGTTGAAAACGGAAACACGGTCGAGGACCCGACAATGCGGATTTGGTCGCGCGCCTGCGCGGCGTTCGCCGCCAGAAAACACACGGTCCCCGCCACGAATAGTAATTTTTTCATCTTTCATAGTCTCCAAATTGGACGTGCGGTTCAAAAACTTTGAAATGGCCGAACCAGCATCTTCGCTGATTCAAAACATCCCGGAACCGTTTCTATCCATCGTGGATGACTCGTATATGACAGCAATGTTACGGAATTGTTACAGACGCCGCTAATTGTCAGGGTTCGAGAAATTCGCAAGGGGAAGGGTCACCGTGAAGGTGGACCCTTGGCCGGGCGCGCTCTGGATTGATAATTTGCCCCGGTGCCGGTTGACGATGTGTTTGACGATGGCCAACCCCAGACCGGCGCCGCCCAGTTCCCGGCTGCGCGCCGGGTCTACGCGGTAAAATCGTTCGGTTAATCGGGGAATCGCTTCGGGGGGGACGCCGTCGCCTTCGTCGGTGACGGATATTGAGGCGCTGTCGTCGTCAAACGTTGCGCTCGCGGTGACGGCGCCGCCCTCGCCGCCGTATTTGACGGCGTTGTCGAACAGGTTCTGGAACACTTGTATCAACTGGTCGCGCTCGCCGAGCACCGGCGGCGCATCGTCCTCGACATCGATCAACAGTCGTATGCCACGCTCCATCGCCTTCAATTGAAGGGTGTCGCGGATGCTGCGAAGAAGCGGACCGAGCGCGATGGCGTCGCTGGGCCGGGTGTGTTCTTCCAATTCGATCCGCGATAATGATAAAAGACCGGAAATCAGCCGGGTCATGCGGTCAGTCTGCGCTTGCATGATGGGCAGGAAGGTTTCCGCCGCCTTCGGGTCGTCGCGGGCGGTTCCGCGCAAGGTTTCAATAAAACCCGCCAGACTGGTCAGGGGCGTGCGAAGTTCATGGCTGACATTGGCGATGAAATCACGGTGGGTTTGCGCGCCGCGTTCAATCGCCGTGCGTTCCTGGAAATACAAAACGATGGCGGCTTCATCAGCGCCGGTTTCGAACGGCTCGATATGAACAGCGTAAGTTCGTTCGACCGGGACAGGCAGCGTGATGTCCACCGTCGCGCCGTCGCCCGTTGTGCGGGCCCGATCCACGCCGTCCAGTAGAACCGGGTGGCGAATCGCGGTGGCGAGGTCGCGGCCTTTCATGCTGGTGGGGCTTGCATTGAATTCCGAGTCGGGTTTTGGGCCGGATTCGGATAGACGCCGCGCCGCCCGGTTAGCCAGTGTGACGTTGCGGCCGGCGTCGGTGACGATCAGCGGCGCGGGCAGTCGTTCGATCAGATTTTCGGTGTGTTGGGCCGCCGCCAAAAGCGTATCGTGTCGGGTCTGCAGGTTCCGCAACGCGCCCGTCGCCGTCAACGCGGCGCGTTCAAGTTCACCGGCTTTCGGCGCGCTGACCCCGGTGGGCTTTTCGACGGATTCCAGTATCTCCAGCGCACGGTCACGGTCGCGCACGGGCTGACGGCAGACTATCAGACTCGCGGCCAAGACGGCCACGCCCGCACCGGCTGCGAGGGCGGGGTCGAGATATCCGAACGCGGCGAACGCGCCAAGGGCGGCGAGCCCCGGGGTGGCCATGGCGATTCCGACCGCGAAAAGTCCCGCGCGTTGATTGAGCATTATGGCCTAGTGTTCCTTAAGAATGGGCACCCCTTAAGACTGGGCGTCGTTCGCCGCCAGGACCGCCGCGTTCAAAAGATCCTGTGTCGTCGCGCCCATCTGTACGATCTGGACGGATTTTTCGAGGCCCAGCAAAATGGGGCCAATGACCGTGCCGCCGCCCATCTCCTGCAAAAGCTTTGACGCGATGCTGCCGCAATGCAGCGTCGGCATGATCAGAACATTGGCCGGACCGGACAGGCGGCAGAACGGGTAAAGCTTTTGCATCAGGTCGTGGTTCAGCGCGGTATCGACCGCCATTTCGCCGTCGTATTCGAAATCGACCTTGCGTTGGTCCAGAACTGCGACGGCGTCGCGGATGCGTTGCGCGTTGTCCCGCATGGGTTGGCCGAAATTGGAAAACGACAGCAGCGCGACGCGGGGTTCGTGTCCGAATTTCCGCGCATAGGCGGCGCTTTGCGTGGCGATGTCCGCCAATTCTTCCGCGCTTGGAACTTCGTGAACCCTTGTGTCGGCCATGAATACGGTATGTCCTCGGCTGACGACGATTTGCAGTCCCATTAGTTGTTCGTTGAGCTGCGCGTCGAAGACCCGGGTGACATCGTCGAACGCGACTGAAAAGCTGCGCGTCGTGCCGGTCACGATGGCGTCGGCGTCGCCATTGGCGACCATGCAGGCGGCGAAGACGTTGCGGTCCTGGTTCACCAGCCGTTGGCAATCCCGGTACAAGACGCCGCGCCGTTGCAGTCGCCCATACAGGAAATCGGCATATTTTTTGTTGTTGGACGATAGTCGCGCGTTATGGACTTCCAGTCCGCTATCGGCACCCACGCCCATGGACTCCATTTTTTGCGAAACCTCGTCGTCGCGGCCAATCAGGACCGGCGTGCCGTATCCTTCGTCGCGATAGGCCAGGGCTGCGCGAATGACGCGTTCTTCCTCGCCTTCGGCGAAGACGACGCGCCGTGGGTTGGCGCGGACGTTTTCGTACAGGAAATTCAACGCCGATGCGATGGGGTCGAGGCGCGAGGACAGCTGGCTTCGATACGTCGCCATGTCCTCGATGGGCCGTTGCGCCACGCCGCTTTTCATCGCCGCTTCCGCGACGGCGGACGGTACGGCGGAAATCAGTCTCGGGTCGAACGGCGTCGGGATAATATAGTCGGGGCCGTAGCTGAGATGCGTACCGCCATAGGCGGCGTCGACTTCATCCGGCACGTCCGCGCGGGCCAGTTGCGCGATTGCGTTGGCGGCGGCGATTTTCATGTCGTCGTTGATGGTGGACGCCCGGACATCCAAAGCGCCCCGGAAGATGTAGGGAAATCCAAGCACATTATTGATTTGATTGGGATAATCGGACCGTCCGGTGGCGATGATCGCGTCGTCGCGCACTTCGCGGATGGCTTCCGGCGTAATTTCTGGATCGGGATTGGCCATGGCGAAGATCATCGGTTGGTCGGCCATGGATAACACCATGTCCTGGGAAACCGAATCCGCGACCGACAAACCAAAGAAGATATCCGATCCTTTCATGGCGTCGGCCAGGGTGCGCGCGTCGGTCTTGGCGGCGTGGGCGGTCTTCCACTGGTTCATGCCGTCTTGGCGGCCCTGATAGATGACGCCGCGGCTGTCGCACAAAATGACGTTGTCATGCGGCATGCCCATGGATTTCAGCAACTCAACGCAGGCGATGGACGCGGCGCCCGCGCCGTTCACCACCAGTTTGGCGGTTTTTATGTCCCGGTTGGTCAGATGCAGACCGTTAATCATCCCGGCGGTGGCGATGATTGCGGTGCCGTGCTGATCGTCATGAAAAATCGGAATGTCCATCAATTCACGCAGACGCTGTTCGATGATGAAGCATTCCGGCGCCTTGATATCCTCCAGGTTCACGCCGCCGAACGACTTGCCCAGATACCGCACGCAATTGATGAATTCGTCGGCGTCCTCTGTATCGACTTCCAGATCGATGCCGTCGATGTCGGCGAAGCGTTTGAACAGGACCGCCTTGCCCTCCATGACCGGTTTGGCGGCTTGCGCGCCGATATTGCCAAGGCCCAGCACCGCGGTGCCGTTGGAAATCACCGCGACCACATTGCCCTTGTTGGTCAAATCATAGGCGAGGTCCGGGTTTTCCTCGATGTTGAGACAGGGAAAGGCGACGCCGGGCGAATAAGCCAGCGACAGGTCGCGCTGCGTCGTTAATGGTTTTGTCGGGCTGATTTCGAGCTTGCCCGGCTTTCCCTTTGCGTGAAAATCATATGCTTCTTGTTCGGTTACGCGGTTATCGGCCATTTCCCCAACCTTGATAATTTTTGTGCGATATTTCCGGCCTCGACGTTGTTTACGCCAATGGCGTTACGGGCTCGAACCGGTTACAAATCAATAGTGCGATCTTGTCTGTGAATATGGTGATTCGCAAGAAACGACCATTCCGACGAACTTGTCAAATATAATGCCGACCGGACCCGTCATGACCCTCGCCTCAGTGAAACCCACAGCGCCAAAAGGCAAGGCGGGCGGCGCCTCTTCAAAGGGCGGCGCGCCCCAAAAGGGCGTCACGCCAATGATGACGCAATATCTCGCCATCAAGGAACGGCACGACGACTGCCTGCTGTTCTACCGCATGGGGGATTTCTACGAATTGTTTTTCGACGACGCGGTAAAGGCGTCGGCGGCGCTGGATATCGCGCTGACCAAGCGCGGCGCGCATAATGGCGCCGACATTCCGATGTGCGGCGTCCCCGTGCACGCCTCGGAAACCTATCTGCACCGGTTGATCCAGAGCGGTTTCAAAGTTGCGGTGTGCGAGCAGATGGAGGACCCCGCCGAGGCCAAAAAACGTGGCGCAAAATCCGTGGTCAAACGCGACGTGGTGCGATTGGTCACCCAGGGCACCTTGACCGAAGAGACGCTGCTGGACGCCCGCGCGCATAATTATCTGGCGGTGTTGAGCGCGGTGCGCGGGCGGTTCGGATTGGCGTGGCTGGATATTTCAACGGGCGAATTCATGGTGCAGCCGATCGGCGCCTCCGACAATACCGCCGCCGAACTGTCAACGATCCTGGCGCGGATCGATCCCGGTGAATTGCTCGTTCCCGAACGACTGTTGCAAGACGAACGCCTGTTCGAATTGTTCAGCGACTGGCGCGACGTGTTGACGACCCAACCGGACAGCCGGTTCGATTCGGAAAACGGACGACGTCGCCTGGAAACGCTGTACGGCGTCTCCATGCTGGATGGATTCGGCGCGTTTGATCGCGCGGAACTGTCGGCGGCGGGCGCGCTGGTGGATTATGTCGAACTGACGCAAGTGGGCCGGTTGCCGCGACTTGATCCGCTGCGCCGCGTGGCCCCGGGCGAGATCATGGAAATCGACGCGGCGACCCGCACCAATTTGGAATTGACCGCGAGCCTGGGCGGCGGTCGCGCGGGTAGCCTGTTGTCGGTGATGGACAGGACATTGACGGGGTCCGGCGCGCGGCTGTTGGCGGCGCGCATCGCGGCGCCGCTGACGGGGCCGGACGCGATCAACGCGCGGCTGGATTGCGTGCGGTTCTTCGTCGAAGACCCGGCGATGCGTGAAGATATTCGGGGCCGCTTGCGGCGCTGCCCGGACATCGCGCGCGCGTTGGCGCGGTTGACCGTCGGGCGCGGCGGTCCGCGCGATATCGCCGCGATCCGCGACGGCCTTGCCGAAGCCTCTGAAATGCGCACGGCGTTGTCGCGCCCGACCCCGCCCTTACCCGCCGAATTGGTCAGGGACGTGGCGAATTTGTCCGATCACTCGGTGCTGATGGACCGGTTGGTCCGTGCGTTGGGGCCAGATTTGCCGTTACAGGCGCGCGACGGCGGCTTCATCGCAACCGGGTATGCGCCGCAACTCGATGAAATGCGGCGTCTGCGCGACGACAGCAGGCGCCTGATTCTCGATCGAGAAGCCGAATACCGGAAGGTCTCAAATGTCGATACGTTGAAGATCAAATTCAACAACGTCCTTGGATATTTCATCGAGGTCACGCCGCGCCACGCGGAAAAAATGACGGCCGAGATCTTCATCCACCGTCAAACCTTGGGGAGCGCGGTCCGCTACACGACAACGGAATTGGCTGAACTGGCGCGCGACATCGCCGAAGCGGCGGACAAGGCGTTGGCGGTGGAGATTCGCCTGTTCGATGACTTGGTGGTGGAAATCAACACGCGGGCGGATGCGCTGGCGGCCACGGCTTCGGCTGTTGCCGCGCTTGACGTGGCGGCGGCCCTGGCGGCCCTGGCGGTCGATAACCAGCATGCCCGGCCCGTCATCGATGACAGCACGGCGTTCGAAATTCAGGAAGGCCGCCACCCGGTTGTTGAGGCGGCCCTGGCCCAAAGCGGCGGCGCATCCTTCACCCCGAACGAATGCGATCTGGTTGATGAGCGGCGCCTGTGGTTGGTGACCGGTCCCAACATGGCCGGTAAAAGCACGTTCCTGCGCCAAAACGCGATTATCGCGATTATGGCGCAAATGGGCGCCTTCGTCCCGGCGCGAAAAGCGCATATCGGATCGATTGACAAGGTGTTCAGCCGCGTCGGCGCGGCTGACGATCTGGCGCGCGGGCGGTCGACCTTCATGGTGGAAATGGTGGAGACGGCGGCGATCCTCAATCAGGCGACGCCGCGCTCCCTGGTTATTCTGGATGAAATTGGACGCGGGACGGCGACGTTCGACGGGTTGTCCATCGCCTGGGCGTGCGTGGAGCATCTGCATGACGTGAACGGCTGCCGCGCCTTGTTCGCAACCCATTATCATGAATTGACGCGGCTGACAGGGCGATTGTCGGCGTTGGCGCCGCACACCATGCGGGTCAAGGAATGGCAGGGCGACGTGGTGTTCCTGCATGAAATAGGACCCGGCGCCGCCGACCGGTCGTATGGGGTGCATGTCGCGAAACTGGCGGGGTTGCCGGGCCGGGTGGTGGACCGCGCCAGCGAAGTGTTGTCGATGCTGGAGCAAAGCCGCCAATCGGACGCCATCGCCGCGCTGGCGGATGATTTGCCGTTGTTCGCGGCGTCGGCGGGTGCGGCGAATACGGGACGTCCGGCGACGATGGCGCCAGATCCTTCGGCGGTGGAGGCCGCGCTGGCGGCGCAGGATGTGGACGGGTTGTCGCCCCGCGCCGCGCTGGACCTGCTATACCACCTGAAGGGATTGCTGAAGGAATAGGGGTTGCGCCCCGCCGCGATGCTTGAAATCGCAGTGTAACCGATACAGGTTGCTGGCATGGAAACGTTACGTAAAAAACGCAAAATCATCGACCGCACGGCGTTGATGGAAGCGGCGCACGAAGCGGTCGATCAAGGCGGGTCGGATCCAAACGCCGGTCTCCTCGATTGTTTCAGGGACGCGTTGCGGGCCGGTGAGGCGGAAGTGCGCTCTCGCTTCGAGGCCGACAAGGACGGCGCGTTGGCGGTGCAAGGGCAATGTTATCTGATGGATCAATTGATCCGCGCAATCCACGACATCGCGGCCGAACGAATTTACCGCGCGTCGAACCCGACATCGGGTGAACAATTGTGCATTGTCGCCTATGGCGGCTACGGGCGGGGGGAGTTGGCGCCGAAATCGGACCTCGATCTGTTGTTTTTGCTGCCCTACAAGCAGACGCCGCGCGGCGAGCAGATCGTCGAACATATGCTGTACATGCTGTGGGATCTGGGATTGAAGGTCGGGCACGCGACGCGGTCGGTGGAAGAATGTGTGCGCCAGGCGAAGGCGGACATCACCATTCGCACCGGCTTGCTGGAATGCCGCTATGTATGGGGCGAACAGAGCCTGTTTCTGGAATTGCGCCAGGAATTTTGGGACAATGTCGCAGCCGGGACCGAGAGCGATTTCGTCGAGGCCAAGCTTCATGAACGCGATGAACGGCACAAGCGAATGGGCGATTCCCGGTATGTGCTGGAACCCAATATCAAGGAAGGCAAGGGCGGCGCTCGCGACCTGCAGACGCTGTATTGGATCGGCAAGTATCTGTATCGGTTAAAGGATGTCGCCGAGTTGATCGACAAAGGCGTCCTGACAAAGGCTGAAGTGGCGCTGTTCGACAAGGCGCAGAAATTTTTATGGTCGGTGCGGTGTCATCTGCACTACCTGACCGGGCGGCCCGAAGAACGCCTGACCTTCGACGTTCAGCCGGAACTGGCGAGCCGCATGGGCTATACCGACCATGTGGGGACATCCGGCGTCGAGCGGTTCATGAAGCATTATTTTCTGATCGCCAAGGATGTCGGCGATTTGACGCGCATCTTTTGCGCCGCGCTGGAGGCCAGTCAGCACCGGCGATTCAGCTTGTCGCGCCTGACCTTGTGGCGTCGTGATTTTGAAGGCTTTCCCATCGAGGGCGGCTGGCTCAACGTTGCGTCGAAATCGACGTTCGCGGATCAGCCTATCAATATGTTGCGGCTGTTCGAGGCGGCGCAGCGCGCGGAACTGGATATCCATCCCAACGCCCTTCAACTGGTGACCCGGAGTCTGCGCCGCATCAACCGGACGCTCCGCGATGACGCGGACGCGAACGCCATATTCATGCGGGTTCTGACGGCGAATCCTGATCCGGAAACCACCCTGCGACGGATGAACGAAGCGGGTGTGCTGGGTCGTTTCCTGCCGGATTTCGGTCGGGTCGTGGCGCAAATGCAATACGACATGTATCACGTCTACACCACCGATGAGCACACCATTCGCGCCATTGGCATTTTGAACCAGATCGAGCGTGGCGAGCTCACGGACGAATTGCCGGTGTCCAGCAAGATTATTTCCAAGGTGCTGTCGCGCGAGGTTCTTTACGCCGCCGTGCTGCTGCATGATATCGCCAAGGGCCGCGGCGGAGACCATTCGATCCTCGGCGCGAAAATGGCCATCAAGATTTGCCCGCGCCTGGGGTTCACGGCGGAACAGACCGACACCATCGCCTGGCTGGTGCGCCATCACCTTGTCATGAGCGACACGGCCTTCAAGCGGGACTTGGACGACCCGAAGACCATTGAGGATTTCGTGGCGCTGGTGCAGTCGCCGGAACGGTTGCGGCTGCTGCTGTGCCTGACGGCGGCCGATATTCGCGCGGTCGGGCCGGGACGCTGGAACAATTGGAAAGCGACCCTGCTGCGCGAAATTTATTATCGCTCCGAAGCGTTGATGTCTGGCGGCATGGCGGTTGAAAAAATCGACGATCGCGTCGCCTATGCGCACGAAACGCTGTCCGCGAGACTATCCGATTGGCCGCAACAGGCGATCGAAGATCATTTGGGTCGCGGCCGACCGTCCTATTGGCTGGCGTATGACGTCGACGCGCAAAGGCGCCACGCAGACATCGTGCGCGACGCCGAGGAGAGCGGTTCCAGCCTGGCCATGGATGCGCGCGTCGATCCCGACAGGGCGATCACGGAATTAACGATTTATTCTTCGGACCATCCGGGCATGTTCCACGGTATCGCCGGCGCCATCGCGCTTAGCGGCGCGACCGTTGTGGACGCGCGGATCAATACGATGACCAATGGCATGGCGCTGGACACGATTTCGATTCAGGACGCGGAGGGTCAGGCGGTCGATAATTCCCGAAATCTGGAGCGGCTGAAACATCGGATTGAAGAAGCGTTGAGAGGGCAGTTGCGCGTGGCGGCGGAAATTGGCAAGCGACCGCCAATGTCGAAACGGGAGCGTTTGTTTTCGGTGGCGCCGCGTGTTTTGATCGATAATAAGGCGAGCAATACGAACACCGTGATCGAGGTCAACGGCCGTGACCGCGCCGGGCTGTTGTACGACGTCACCGGCGCCCTGTTTGATCTTGGGCTGCAAATATCGTCGGCCAAGATTTCCACCTTCGGCGAAGAAGTGGTCGACGTGTTTTACGTCAAGGATGTGTTCGGCATGAAGATCGACCATGTGGAAAAATTGAAGCAAATTCGGGAATCGCTGCTGGATGCGCTGCGCGACCCGGAGTCGCGCGACGCCGAGGCCAAGGGGGCTGTCGCGGCGGCTGAATAAACCGGGACGAACATCACGCGCTTCGAACGCCCGCCTTTTTCCCGCCTGAATCCTTGGTATAACAAACGCATGGCGCTTTTTCGATCTATCGTCACCGTTGGCGGCTGGACCATGGTCAGCCGCGTTCTGGGGTTTGTCCGCGATATTCTGATCGCCGGGGTCTTTGGCGCGTCGATGGGCGCGGATGCGTTTTTCGTCGCCTTCAAGTTTCCGAATTTCTTTCGCCGTCTGTTCGCCGAAGGCGCCTTCAACGCGGCTTTCGTGCCGTTGTTCGCCGGACGCCTGGCCGAAGACGGCAAACGCGCGGCGCTGGACTTCGCCGCCGAAGCCGCCGCCGTCCTGACGACGACGTTGCTGGCTTTCACGGTGGCGGCGCTGTTGGCCATGCCTTGGCTTATGTACGTCATCGCGCCCGGGTTCGTCGACCAACCTGACAAATTCCAACTCACCATCGAGCTGACGCAAATCACCTTTCCCTATTTGCTGTTTATGGCGTTGATCGCCTTGATGGGTGGGATGCTGAATTCATTGCATCGCTTCGCCGCCGTGGCGGCGGCGCCAATCGTGTTGAACATCGTGTTGATCGTCGCCTTGTTGGCGGTGCGTCAGGGGGTTCTTCCTGACAGCGTGTTTCCGTCGTCGGGTCATGCGTTGGCCTGGGGGGTGTTCGGGGCGGGCGTGGCGCAATTTATCTGGATCGCCTACGCCTGTAACCGGGCCAATATCATGTTTCACCTGCCGCGACCAAGATTGTCGCCAGGCGTGCGCAAACTGATTGCCTTGATGGTCCCGGGAATCATCGGCGCCGGTGTGGTGCAGATCAATCTGGTCATTGACGTCATCCTCGCCTCGACCTTGGCCGAAGGGTCGGTGTCGTATCTTTACTATGCGGACCGCGTGAACCAATTGCCATTGGGCGTTGTCGGCGTCGCCATCGGGGTTGTGCTGTTGCCGTTGTTGACGCGGCAATTGCGCGGCGGGGAGGCCGAGGCGGCGCGCGACAGCCAGAACCGCGCAATCGAATTCGCCTTGATGTTGAGCGCGCCGGCGACCGCCGCATTGATTGTCGCGCCGGACGCCATTGTCACGGTCCTGTTTCAACGCGGCGAATTCGACGCCGCCGCCGCCGCCGCGACCGCCGCCGCGCTGCGCGCTTTCGCCGTCGGGCTTCCGGCTTATGTGTTGATCAAGTCGTTGACGCCGGGCTACTTCGCGCGGCAGGACACCAGGACGCCGGTGAAAATTGCGGTCGTCGCGGTGGCGTTGAACATTGTCCTGGCGTTGATTCTGATGCGGTTCATGGCGCATGCGGGCATTGCGTTGGCGACGGCGCTGGCGGCGTGGTTGAACGCAATTGTGCTGGGCGTCGTGCTGTTGCGCCGGGGACATCTGTCCTTTGACGCGCGGTTGCGCCGCCGCGCGCCGCGCATCGTGGCGGCGGCGGCGCTGATGGGGGCGGTGGTGTTTTGGGGAACCGAATGGCTCGCCGCACCGTTGGCGGGGACGGAAGGATCGCGCGTCGTGGCCTTGGCGGCTTTGGTGGCGGTGGGTCTCGTCGCATTCGCATTGTTAGCTCGAATCCTGGGCGCCTTCCGGCTTGATGACGTGAAGGCGGCGTTTTCCAAAACCTGAACCCGGTCGCGCATCGCCGCTCCCTTTGACGGGTGCTTTTTGGTTCGGGCCCTCTTGACCAAGCAGCGCGCGGCGGTGATAACTCGCCGCTTCGCGCAACCTGTGGACAAATCCAATGGAACGTATCTTCTCCGGCGTCCAGCCGACCGGCGATCTTCATCTCGGCAACTATCTTGGCGCCATTCGCAATTTCGTGCGCCTTCAGGATGATTACGATTGCGTTTATTGCGTGGTGGATTTGCACGCCATCACGGTGTGGCAGGATCCCGATGAACTGCGCCGCAGCATCCGCGAAGTGACCGCCGCATTCATCGCCGCTGGAATCGATCCGAAAAAAAGCATCGTCTTCAACCAGTCGCGCAATCCGAACCACGCGGAACTGGCCTGGGTCTTCAACTGCGTCGCTCGTCTTGGCTGGTTGAATCGCATGACCCAGTTCAAGGAAAAGGCGGGTAAAAACCGCGAAAACGCCTCGGTCGGCCTGTACGCCTACCCAAACCTCATGGCCGCCGACATTTTGGCGTACAAGGCGACGCATGTGCCGGTCGGCGAAGACCAGAAACAACATCTGGAGTTGTGCCGGGACATCGCGCAAAAGTTCAACAATGATTATGGCGCCGATTTTTTCCCAATCACCGAACCGTTGATCCTGGGTGAGGCGACCCGGGTCATGTCGCTGCGCGACGGGACGAAGAAGATGTCCAAGTCGGACCCGTCGAAACTCAGCCGCATCAACCTGACCGACGGTCCGGACGACATCGCGCAGAAAATTCGCAAGGCGCGCACCGATTCGGCGCCATTACCGAGCGAACCGGGTGGGTTTGAAGGCCGCCCCGAAGCCGAAAATTTAATCGGCATCTACGCGGCCTTGTCTGATTTAAACCGTGACGCGGTCCTTTCGGAGGTTGGCGGTATGATGTTCGCCGACTTCAAGGCGCGATTGATTGACAAGGCGGTCGAGGTTCTGGGTCCGATAGGATTGGAAATGCAGCGTTTGCTTGGCGACAGTGACTATATTGATTCGGTCCTGTCGGACGGCGGCGCGCGCGCGCGTGCGATATCCCAGCCGATCCTGGACGATTTATACGATATTGTCGGGTTGGCGCGTTGACGACATCCCTTGCAGCGGGCCTTGCGGCGGGCGCCGCCGATACACACTTGAATTATCATGACTGACGATAAAGCGATTCCCAGTAAATCGAATTGGCGTGGGGGGATGCTCCGCCTTCCAGGCGACGGGTCGATGCGCGCCCTGGCGCTGCGTGTGGCCGGTGTCCTGCTCGTGGCGGTCTTGCTGTATTATCCCGTTGGCATGGCCCTAATCCACAATGTCGATAACGACCTGGATTTCATGGCGCCTGAAGCGGCGACCTCCCCGGAAACGTCTCCGACCGAAAAGAAACGCGGCGCGAAAATGGCGGGCGAAAGCCAAGCCGTCGCTGTCGCCGCCGGTTTGATCGAGCGGGAAACCGATATCAACCGGTGGACCATGAACGATCCGTTTTTTCTGCCTGGCGCGGCGCTCGATAATATGCCGAACTTTCAACAGGGCGTCATTTACGCGATGTCCCGATTCGCCATTGAAATGACCGATCAGATCGGTCGAATTCGCGGATCCAGCCAGGTCGATAAAGACCTGGACTCCGCCGCCGGACGGCTGAAGTTTCCGGGCGATATCTGGTATTTTGACATCGCGACATCGTGGGCCCCGGCGACGCCGTCGGAACAACACTATCGCGCCGCGCGCAAGGCGTTGGTCGCCTATAACCGCCGTTTGGCCGCCGGTGAGGCGGTGTTCGAGCGCCGCGCGGACAATTTACAAATCACGCTGGAACGCATCACCGCCGACCTTGGGTCGGCGTCCGCGATAATTGAAGAGCATGTCTCCAACGGCGCCTGGTTTATGGATTTTGACGCCGACGACATATTTTACCGCACCCAGGGCAGACTTTATGGATATGCGCTTATTTTGCGGGGCCTGCGCGCCGATTTCCAACCGGTGATCGAGGAACGCGAGCTTGGCGCGGCGTGGGACCAGATGTTGGAATCCTTCCGCGCGGCGTCCGCGCTGGACCCATTGATTGTCGTCAACGGCGCCCCGGATGGCGCGCTTCTGCCGAGCCATTTGGCGGCGCAAGGGTTTTATCTGCTGCGTGCGCGCACCCAGCTTAAGGAAATAGCGAATATCCTGTTGAAGTAGGACGGGCGGCGACTATCTGACGTTTCTATCGGCTGCTTTTGGGGGCGCTCAACTTCAGCGGTTGCGAATTGCGCGGATGAAATGGCAGGATGCGCCGTTACCGACAGAAAGGAACATCATGGCTCAACCCGACGATAAGGTCGTGTCGCATGACGGCAAGGAGCGCGTGTTTCTTGTCGTCGCGGATGAAAGCGAGGAAATGAAGGTAGCGCTTCATTTCGCCTGCCGCCGCGCCCGGCGGACCGGTGGTCGCGTCGCTTTGTTGCATGTTCAGGAACCCGCCGATTTCCAGCATTGGGTGTCGGTCGGGGAAATCATGCGCGAGGAAAACCGCGAAGCGGCCGAAGAGTTGTTGCAGGAACTGTCCACCGAGGTTGCGTCGTGGTCCGGCGGCGTTCCCACCTATTTCATGCGTGAAGGCGACCGTCGCGAGGAATTGGTTAAATTGTTGGAGGAAGAGCCGACCATCTCGGTTGTCGTGTTGGCCGCCAGCGTTAGCGGTGGCGGACCGGGTCCCCTTATCAGCTATATGCTCGAAAAAGGCGCCAGCCAATTAAACGTGCCGATTACGATTGTGCCGGGCTCATTGAGCGATGACGACATCATCGGGCTTACCTGAAATTTGAGCGAATCGAGTTAATATATGAGCTATTAACTAAGATTTTATTAAAAAATATGGGACAAGTTGTCGCGTCTTTTAAGTAAATTTTTTCATCATTTAATCATCTATAACCTGTTGTTAATAAACGATTAAAATATTTATTTGCCGGCTTTGGCTCCCACCGCAACCGCCTTCCGCATGTTCACTGCACTTGATTTGAGTCCCAAACTCGACCATTTCTAGCTTCGCAGAGTGTGGAATTTATGGAGCGAGCGGATGTTTATTCAAACCGAACAAACACCGAATCCGGCGACGTTGAAGTTTTTGCCGGGCGTGACAGTGATGGATGCAGGCACGGCGGATTTCACCGACGCCGCGAATGCGGCTGAACGGTCTCCGTTGGCGGGCAATCTATTTGGCGTCGATGGCGTGGCGGCTGTGTTCTTCGGCCAGGACTTCATCACCATCACCAAGGACCCCGATATTGATTGGTATGTGTTGAAGCCCGCTATTCTTGGCGTGGTGATGGAGCACTTCACGGTCGGCGCGCCAGTCATGAACGATACCGATGACGCCACCGGGGTCAGCGCCGAGGACGACGACGAAGTGGTCGTCCAAATCAAGGAATTGATCGATACGCGTGTGCGGCCCGCCGTTGCGCAAGATGGTGGCGATATTGTGTTCCACAGTTTCGAGGAAGGCGTCGTGTTCTTACGGATGCAGGGTGCGTGCGCTGGCTGCCCAAGCTCCACCGCGACATTGAAAATGGGCATTGAAAACATGCTTCGCCATTACATCCCCGAAGTGCTTGAGGTGCGACCCGTCTAACGCCGACGGGACATGCGGCTTTTAAATAGCAAAACTACAAAATTTAACGAGCGACCTGAAAAACAATAAACCAGCCGCCTACGGAATTGGCGGTGAACAAGGAAAATTTAATATGAAACAACATATTTTAGATAAATGTATCAATTCGGTTTACGGCAGGACCATCATCGCGGGGATTTTTCTGGCCACGGTGTTTGTGTTGACGCCCGTATCGTTGATGGCGCGTCTATTTGACCAGTGGGAAGGTTCGGAGTTGACCTCCGAACTGAGCACGCTGGAGCCCGCCGGGTCGATTGCGACCTTGGCTATTCCGCAGGATGTCCGTGCGATCGCGACGGTCGCCAAAGTGAAGTATGTGTTCGCGAACGCGGGATATACCCTGGACGCTGTCCGCGAGCGTGAAGCGGATGTGCCGCGTATTCAACATGCTTATTTGCCGAATGATTTGTCCATCCTGACCCAGGCGAATGAGCGCAAGGGCATCTTCCTGCATTTCATGTTGCCTTACGTGCTGGAAGCCAATCACCGTGTGGCGGCGCAACGGGCGCGGCTGGTTATGCTGGACGCGAAGCTGAAGTCGGGGACGCCTTTGGCGGGGACCGATATTGAATGGATGGCGAAGCTTGGGCAGGAATACGGCGTCCAGTCTGATAATATGAGCGAATTGTTGCGCCGCGTTGACGTCATGCCGCCATCGCTGGCGCTGGCTCAGGCGGCGATTGAAAGCGGCTGGGGAACGTCTCGTTTCGCCCAGGAAGGCAACGCGCCCTTTGGGCAATGGACGACCGCGAAACATGAAGGTCTCGTGCCGCTTGGTCGTGAAGCGGGCAAGACGCACAAGGTGCGTGCGTACAAGACCATTAACGATTCCGTCGCTTCGTATTTACGCAACCTCAACACCCATCGCGCCTATCGTGAATTCCGCGATGTGCGGGCGTCTTTCCGGTCCAAGAGTACGCCGTTGAACAGCCTCGCGCTGGCCAAGGCGTTGAAGTCGTATTCCCAGATCGGCGACAAGTATGTCGGGCTGCTTCATCGGGTGATTCAGGGCAATGACCTGACGTCGCTGGATCAGGCGCGGTTGGGCTCCAAGATCATGTCCTTCCAACCTGACGCGTAACGCGCCTCGGCTTTACGGGCAATCAGCCTAGACCATTTGGTGCATGGCGATGGGGCCGGCGCCGCTGACGGTGGTGCGGATGAAGATGCGCCGCTCGTCGCGGGGATAGTCCAACCGTCCGGAATGCATGATCCCGCCGCGATTTTCCCACATCAATGTGTCGCCGATTCGCCAATCATGCTCCCACCGAAATTCGGGACGGTCGATTACGTCGAACAGATCCTCCAACAGGGCTTCGCTTCTGGTCTCGTCCACCCCAAGGATGCGGGTCGTGATCAACGGATTGACGTAAATCGACGGCTGACCCGTTATCGGGTGCGCGCAGATTACCGGATGGATGGCGACGGTTTGGCTGTCATCGGCCAGGGTGCTGGCGGCGAGGCTGGTTTTTTTGTTCCGCGCATGCCCGCCATATTGGAATTCGGCCTGTAACCCCGCAAGATGGGACTTCAATGTTTCCGGCAAGCTGACGTAGGCGGCGGCGGTGTCGGTGAAACAGGTGTTTCCGCCGCGCGATGGGATTTCCTGTGCGTGTAGCAGTGTCGCTTTTGCGGGAACCGGGTCGTAGGACAAGTCCGAATGCCACCCGTCGCGTAAATCTTCCGACGCCCCGCGTCGCGCGCCGGCTTCATTAAATCGCCCGTCTTTGTCCACGTTGGACATCACTACGATATCCGGCGCGTCGGGATGCTGGTAGGACTTTTGAACATGGGGTTGCAGCGCGCCGAAACTGGCGGACAGCCGCACAAGCTGATGAACGTCAAGCGGTTGGCCGCGGAACAACAGGACCCGCCGGTCCAGAAACGCTTGTTCAATCGCCGCGACCGTCGCGCCGTCCAGGGCCCGCGACGGGTCGACGCCGGAAATTTCCGCGCCGATGGATTCGGGCGTGTTGTGGATTTCAAGCGCCATTTCGATCAAGCCGCCGCTTTATTGGTCAAGTGGACAGCTTATCGAAATGGACGGGGCTCGCAACCACAGACCACGAACATATTGATCTGGTGGGGCAACTGATCGAAACGGATGGGAACCATCCGTTTCGGTTGCGCCACTAGAAAGGCGTATCGCCTGACACCGTGATGCGATGCATGCGGCGGCGCTGACCGGCGTAGTCGTCAATCGCATTGTGTTGTGTGCATCGATTATCCCACATGGCCATTGACCCCTTGTCCCAGTGAAAGCGACAGGTGAATTCAGGTTTCACTGCATGCTTGCGCAAGAAGTCCAGGATTGGGTCGCTTTCCTCTTTTGTCATGCCGGCGATCGTTTCTACATGCGACCCGATAAACAGGGACTTGCGCCCGGTTTCCGGATGGGTGCGGATCAGGGGATGTTCGCTGCTGCGAACGCCGAGGTCTTCGTCGTTCATTTTGACGCCGTTCAATGCCTTGTATCGTTCCTTGCGGGATTTTTTACCGGGGCGGTCGCCGACGCACAGCACTTTAAGCCCGGACAACATGGATTTCATGGGCTCCGACAGCGCGTCGTAGGCGGCGTACATATTGGCGAACAAGGTGTCGCCGCCCGCGTCTGGCACTTCCTTGGCGTACAGGATGGTCCCCATGTTGGGTTTGGGCGTGAACATCTGGTCGACATGCCACACGCCGCCAAAATTATGCGGGTCGGTTTCGGTTTTCAGAATCTCGAAAATATCGGGATGGTCGGGCATACCCTGCATATAGGGGTGATGGTGAATGCCGCCGAACCGTTTGGCGAAGCCGAGCTGCTGTTCCGGAGAAATATCCTGGTCCTTGAAGAAAATGACGCAATGATCCAGCAGCGCCTGGTGAATGGCGTCGAAGGATGCGTTGTCCAGATCCTTCGACAGATCGACGCCGGAGATTTCCGCGCCCAACGCCCCGGCGACCGGAATCGCCTGAATATCCTGTGCGCTCATAATCGGAATCTCCATCGAATTGGTTTCAGAAATAATGTCCGGACATTTAATGTAGCCCTACAAAGAATAGGGTTTCAACCTGACCCGCCTGCGGCAAGATGTGGCGCCCCTGCGCAAAGTGCGTAGAATGGCGCGCAACAGAATTAGGAGTGCATGCGCGATGAAAGCCGTAATGTTGATACCGGGCCCGGATGGCGGGCGGATTGAAGTCCAGGACGCACCGCAGCCGACGCCCGGACCCCGCGACGTGTTGATCAAGGTCAAGGCGACCGCGATCAACCGGGGCGAAGTCGCGGGTCGCCGTGGCCTGAAAACCGGCGATCCGGTTATTTCCGGCATCGAACTGGCGGGTGAAGTCGCGGGCGTTGGCGCCGGTCTGGATGGGGGCGCGACCGATTTCAAGGTCGGCGACCGGGTGA
>JABJJH010000025.1 GCA_018660965.1 Rhodospirillaceae bacterium
GCTTGCACCCTTTGGGTGATCCATGATCCGCCGCCTTAAGCCCACTTAACATGCTGCAATATAACACATTAATTGTCGTCAGAGGAGTGACTTCTCCCTTTTACTTGGGAAATGCGGGCTTAAATCATGCGCGATGATCGAAAAGAAACGGTCGCGCTGATGGATGAGGTTTTGCAGCTCGTTCCGCGTGCCGTCGAGCCCTTCCGCAAGGCCCACCAGTTCCTTTGCTTGCGTTTCCAGTCTTTCCTCATAATCGAGGCGGTCCGCCAATTGGCGTTTCAGATCGTCGATTTCATTCAACAAACACTGCGTCGATGAATCGTCGCCAGAATCCAGCACAATTCACTCCCTTAAAGTAAATATATGGTTTCTTGAAACGTAGTGTTGGTAACCAATTAAGGTTTGTAACACGTAATATTTCGTACTGGTAGCGACAATTCAGTAATCATAAAACAATCAAAAGATGTTGTTGGTGTTTAATGTACGTAGCTCGAGTATTATGTAATATAGAAATGTAGTTTTGTTGAACTGCAGCGGAGGATTACCGGCGTGTCTCACGATATAAGATGTAGAGACCGCTGCCGATGACCAGCACCGACCCAATCAGGATGAATGCGTCCGGCGTGTCGCCCCAAATCACATAACCGAGCGCGACGGCCCATAATATTGCGGTGTATTTGAAAGGCGATACGACCGACGCTTCGGCGGCCCTGTACGATTCGATCATCATGTAGTTTGCGCTGCCTGCGATAACACCGGTAATTGCGAACAGGCCAAATTCTGAGAGTGTCGGCATTTTCCAACCAAACAGCGCGGTCAGCGAGCCCGCGGCAATAAGGGAAATCGTCGACCAGAACATAATGGCGTTGGTTGATTCAGTCGCGCTGATTTTGCGGGTTATGATATCGCGAAAGGCGCTGCACAGGGCCGCCGCTAATGGAAAAAGGGCGAGTAATTGTAGGGCGTTGGGCGTTGGCCGAAGCATGATGACGACGCCAACGAACCCGGTCGTGACCGCGGACCAGCGACGCCAACCGACAACTTCACCCAACATCCAGGGCGCCAGCGCAGTGATGAACAGGGGACCGGCGAACAATATCGCGGCGGCGTCGGCCAATGGCAGAAGGATCATGCTGGTTGAAATCAACGTCGCCGTTCCAATGAAGAGGACGGCGCGCAGCGATATGTCTTTTGGATTGTTGACCCGCAGACTGGCCAGGCCGCCGGTTCGCCATGTGACCACGGCGATGGGCAGCAGTATAAAGACGCCCCGGAGGCAGACGACCTGGCCGATCGGAAAGCTTTGACCCAGCCATTTTGTCGCGGCGTCGCCAAGCGTCAGCAAAAACAGCGACAGCGTCATGAGAACGATGCCCAGCAGGGGCCGTGATCCCAATTGCGACCGTGGCGGCGTCTCGACTTTAGGATGGTCCGGCATGCCAGACCACTAATGGGAGCGGCGCCCAAAGGCAATGTTGCGGAATATTTAAATTTCTTCTCTTGACGCGGGTTGCCGATGTTCTTACATCACTGCTGGCACTCTGATGTAAGGAGTGCCAAAAATTTCCCTTTGGTTTTCAACGCGATGATGAGGTTGGCAAATGAGCTTTAGACCACTGCATGATAGAGTCCTGCTTCGGCGGGTCGAGGAAGAAGGAAAAACAGCTGGCGGAATCATCATTCCCGACACCGCCCAGGAAAAGCCGATGGAAGGCGAAATCATTTCTGTTGGTTCCGGGTCTCGCAACGAAAAGGGTGAGATCACCCCGCTCGACGTGAAGGCCGGCGACAAGGTGTTGTTCGGCAAATGGTCCGGCACGGAAGTGAAGTTGGACGGTGAGGAACTGCTCATCATGAAAGAGTCCGACATCATGGGAATCGTGGAATAAGCCACGAAGGTTTTCACTAATAATAACCTGTTCAGGTTAATGGAGAGATATTCGAAATGGCTGCTAAAGAAGTCAAATTTGGAACCGACGCGCGCGCGAAAATGTTGCGCGGCGTCGATATCCTGGCGGACGCGGTAAAGGTCACCCTGGGACCGAAGGGACGCAATGTCGTCCTCGACAAATCCTTCGGCGCCCCGCGCATCACCAAGGACGGGGTCACGGTCGCGAAAGACATCGATCTGACCGACAAGTTCGAAAACATGGGCGCGCAGATGGTTCGCGAGGTCGCCTCGAAGACCAACGACATCGCCGGTGACGGCACCACGACCGCCACGGTGCTGGCGCAGGCCATCGTTCGCGAGGGCTCAAAGGCCGTTGCGGCGGGCATGAATCCGATGGATCTGAAGCGCGGCATTGATTTGGCCGTTACGGCGGTCGTCGATCAAATCGCCAAGCGGGCGCGCAAGGTCACCACGAATTCCGAAGTGGCCCAGGTTGGAACAATTTCCGCGAACGGTGACGAAGAAGTCGGCGCCATGATCGCCCGTGCGATGGAAAAAGTCGGCAAC
>JABJJH010000232.1 GCA_018660965.1 Rhodospirillaceae bacterium
CGTTTGCGCCGGAAACGACGGCGACATACCCGCGCGCCGTTTCGCCAACTGCGCCGCTGCGCATCGCCGCGTCCAATTCGCCAGCTTGCGCCGCTCCGACGAACGCGCCGGCAAAAAGAAAGGCCCCGAAGAGCGCGGCGATCATGACCCGGCTTTTGATCCAATGCATCGAACGGCTCATGGCTAAAACAAATCCTTATTTGTGCGGAACAGGTCGTCGATATCCTTTTCAATCTTGATACGGACTTCCTGTTCGATCTTGACGTTCAGATTGATGACGATGGGCTTGTCCGGCGCCTGAATCTTAACCTGCGGCGAACAGGCGCTCAATCCGCCCCCCAGCCCGATCGCCAGCATAGTCACGAGGGCGCCGCCGCGAAAATATCGCAGAACCGCGTTGTTATTTGAATTTTCCAAGCGCATTTCCTGAATATGACGCGCTTGGGCGGGAAACGCTAGCCCGTGCGACGGTTAATTTCATGTCATGTCGAGATCAAGCAGGGACCGGCGCGTTTCGACCGTAAGCAGATACAGCCGCTCCAGGCTTTCGCGCGCCTGCCGGTCGTCGTCGCCCAAGGCGGCGCGAATTGGACCCGTCGGTTCCGCGCGTCGCGCTGCGGGGCTCGGCGTTACAGGTTGCGGGCGGCGCACCTGGATCGGGTTCACCGGGATGGGGAAGCGTTCATATCCAACAGGTGTAATGCTTAACATTTTAAACTCCACCGGATAAATAACGTCTTATTTGCATGCCTCTTCTTGCGGTTTCGAACATTTCCGACAACTTATATGTAAGCATGTTTCTGTCAGATTGAAGGGGTGTGGGCTGAGTGTTTGGCGATAGGCCGCACCATCGCAATAGAAGAGGACCGGACTTTGAAAATCACCTTTCTCGGCGGCGTTGGCACGGTGACGGGATCGAAATATTTGATTGAAACCGAAAACCGTAAAATCCTCGTCGATTGCGGATTGTTTCAGGGCTACAAGCAGCTCCGCCTCCGCAATTGGGCCCCGCTGCCGATTGACCCAGCCGCAATCGATACTGTTGTATTGACCCATGCCCATCTCGATCATTCGGGCTATTTGCCCGTGCTGGTCCGCAACGGGTTCGCCGGTCGGGTGGTTTCGACGCTGGCGACCCGCGATTTATGTCAGATATTGCTGTCCGATAGCGGTCATCTTCAGGAACGGGAAGCGGAGTTCGCCAGCCGGCACGGCTTTTCCAAGCATCATCCCGCACAACCCCTCTATACGCAGCGCGAAGCCGAAGCCTCGATGGCGCGGTTCGATCCCCTCGATTATGAGATTGCCCACGATTTGGGCGATGGCCTGACAGTGCGATTATTCCCTGCGGGGCATATTCTGGGGTCGGCTTTCGTGCAACTGACCCAGGGCGGACGCAGCATCCTGTTTACTGGTGACCTTGGCCGTCCGAATGACCCGACGATGCTGGACCCGACGGTCATACGCCAGGCGGATTACCTCGTGCTCGAATCCACCTATGGCAACCGGCGGCATGATCGAACCGACCCCGAGGATGCATTGGCGGCGATCATTAACCGGACCGCGCATCGCGGTGGGGCTGTGTTGATTCCCGCATTCGCCGTCGGGCGGTCGCAGAGCATCCTGTTTCATCTTCATCGGTTAAAAGAAGCCGGGAGAATTGTCGATATACCGGTTTTTCTGGATAGCCCGATGGCGATCAATGCGAGCGAAACGTTCTGCCAACATTTCAACGCGCATCGATTGACAAAAACCCAATGCCGCGTGGCCTGTAATGTCGCCCGGTACGTCAGGACAGCGGAGGACTCCATGAGTCTCGACGAAAACCCCATGCCGATGATTTTAATTTCCGCCAGTGGGATGGCGACCGGCGGGCGCATACTCCATCACTTGAAGCACTTCGCGCCGGATCATCGAAACACTATTTTGTTCACCGGGTTTCAGGCGGGCGGCACGCGGGGCGCGGCGATGATCGCGGGTGCGGAATCGGTGAAAATCCATGGCGGTTACGTTCCGATCCGCGCGGAAGTGCAAAACCTCGACATGCTGTCCGCGCATGCGGATTCCGATGAAATCATGGCGTGGCTGAATCACTTTGAGGCGGCGCCGCGAACGACATTCATCTCCCATGGCGAACCGGACGCATCCGACGCCTTGCGCCATCGCATCGAAGAAGAAATTGGTTGGACCTGCGTGGTGCCCGACTATAAAGACCAACAATCGTTGGCGTAAGGCGGTGGGCCTGTCCGGGTGACGTTCACCAACGTGGACATCTGTTTCGTTTATGCGAAATCCGCCGAAACCACCCGGCCTCGATAGACCAGGTGGTTCAACGGTGTCGGACGGGGGAGCGCCGCCCGATTGCGGGGAGGCGGTGCTTAGTCGTGTTTGGGGCCGCGACGGCGGTCGTCGTCGTCGCGATCATTATGATGTCCGCCCCGACCGCGCATATCGTCTTTTGAAATGACGTCGTCGTCATTTCGGTCCATGTGCGACATCATTCGTTGCATGATATTATTTATCTCGGTCGAGGAAACCTTGGCGTCGCCGTCGCTGTCCAGGTGCTGAAATTTCCGAACCATGCGGGGTTGCATGTGTTCGAGCCACACTCCCTGGAACTCATCAAGCGACAGATTGCCGTCTTTATCGGCGTCGTATTTCGCCATGGCCTCGTCCCGGAAGGTCGCCATTTCGGCCTTGGTGATTTTGCCGTCGCCATCGGTATCGAAGCGGTCCATCATGCGGGAGCCGTATCCGTGTTGCGACATACCCATCGTCATGTGGTGATTGCCTTGTTGATGCCCGCTCCAGCGACCGCTGGCGATGCTCGTGCTCGCGAGGGCGGCCAGACCAAGGGCGCCCATTGCGGCGACGGTGATAATTTTTGTCGAGCGTTTCATGGTGGTTCTCCTGTGTTAACCGGGTTTACGAGATCGAAGATCAAATCTCTGATAGCTACGATTAAACACCCGTTTCGTCGCATAGGTTTGTCAGGGGGCCGCTAAATTGTCGCTGTTTGTGTCACCATGCCTGTTTGCGATAAATGGTTACAAAATATTTCCCCTTTTCCGCGCCTCGTCGCCATATTAGGGAGATTGAGGAGGAGCGTTTGAATGAATGCCGCGCCGCATATTCTTGTCGTCGACGATCACCACGACATCCGGGAACCCCTGGCCGCGTACCTGAAAAAAAACGGCTATCGCGCCAGTGTGGCGGCGGACGCCTTGGCGGCGCGTCGGCTGATTGACCGCGCCGCCATTGATCTGGTGGTGCTCGATATCATGATGCCCGGCGAGGACGGCTTGTCATTGTGCCGGTATTTGCGCGAAACCACTCAAATTTCCGTCATCCTGCTTACCGCCCGAACCGACGAGACGGATCGCATCGTCGGTCTGGAAATCGGCGCCGATGATTATGTGACCAAGCCGTTCAGCCCGCGTGAATTGCTGGCCCGCATCACGGCGGTGCTGCGGCGCGCGCACTCGCTGCCGCCACAACGTCAGCCCGTCGATTCGACCAAAGTCGGGTTCGACGGATGGACGCTCGATTTGGCGCGCCGCCAGCTTGTTGACGCGCAAGGCGTCGCCGTGCCGTTGAGCGTGGCCGAGTTCGCCCTGCTGGACGCTTTTCTGCGGCGGCCGCGCATGGTTTTGTCGCGCGATCAGCTACTGGACTTGACGCAAGGGCGGGACGCCAACGTTTTTGATCGCAGCATCGACAATCAGGTTAGCCGCCTGCGGAAGAAGATCGAGGCTGACCCCAAAAACCCGGCGTTGATCAAAACCGTGCGCGGCGGCGGATA
>JABJJH010000024.1 GCA_018660965.1 Rhodospirillaceae bacterium
CATTTATGTCGATGACCGCACCATCGATAGCCATATCAAGCGGGTTCGCCGTAAATTCCGCAACCTCGACCGTGAATTCAATGAAATCGAAACCCTTTACGGAGTCGGATACAGGTATCGGGAGACGTGAGTTTTTCGCACGGCGAGCCAATTTGAATCATGATTGAACCGGGGGACAGTCAAAGTGCGTCCTCGCCGGTACAGGCGCGCGCAACGCGGCGGCTGATTTCGCCGCTGACGCTGCGCATTCTCGCCGTCAACATTTTGGCGCTGGCGATTCCTGTTGTCGGCCTGCTGTATCTTGGGCCTTATCAGGATGGGTTGCTGGATGCGGAACTGGACGGATTACGCCGACAATCGGACATTTTCGCCGGCGCGCTGGGAGAAGGCGCGATCCGCACTCAGCCCGATGGCGCGCAAGCCCTGAATATTCTGCATGCGCGCAACATGATCCGCCGCCTGACCGCCGCGACGCCGGTGCGCGCCCGGCTGTTTCTGACGAATGGCGAACTGGTCGCCGACAGCCGAAGCGTCGGTGGACGGGATCGGATGGTCCAGATTTTCGAATTGTCGCCTCCGCATGAAAGCTCGACATCCGTTGAACATTTAATGGATATGCTCGATTGGGTGTTCGACGCGTTGCAGGGCGTGCGGGACCTTGACCTTTATCAGGAGCCGCAACGGCAAAGCATTCGGGATTACCCGGAAGCGATGTCCGCATTGTCGGGCGACGTTACCGGCGTGGTGCGGGCTGATCGCGATGGCGGATATATGCTGTCCGTGGCCATGCCGGTTCAACGGTTCCATCAGGTAATCGGCGTGTTGATGGTGTCCAAGAGCGGGGCGGAGGTTCGCCAGACGATCCGCGATGTGCGCCTGGTCGTTGTAGAGTTGTTCGCGATCGCGCTGGTGATCACGGTCCTGCTGTCGCTTTACCTCGCCGGCGCCATCGCCCGGCCGATGCGGCGATTGGCGGCGGCGGCGGCGCAGGTTCGCGGCGGCCGGGAACTGCTTGAAATTCCCGACCTGACCCATCGCGGCGATGAGATCGGCGATTTGTCCGGCGCATTGCGCGATATGACCAGCGCCTTGTATTTGCGGATTGACGCCATCGAACGATTCGCCGCCGACGTCAGTCATGAAATCAAGAACCCGTTGACCTCGCTGCGCAGCGCCGTGGAAACGGCGGCGCGCATTACCGACCCTGCGCAACAAAAACAACTGATGGCGATCATCCAGGAAGACGTGCAGCGGCTCGACCGTCTGATTACCGACATTTCCGACTATTCGCGTCTCGACGCTGAATTAAGCCGTGAATCGATGAGTCCGGTGGATATTGGGGGACTGCTGAAAGCCCTGGTGGACATTCACGCCGCGGCGCATGACGAAGACAGTGGCGGGGACGATGTTGCCGGCGGCGTTCCACGCTTTCGCGTGCATATCGCCGTGGGTGAAGAAGACGCTGAAACGGCGTTGACGGTTCCGGGGTGGGAAGGCCGTCTGGTTCAGGTGTTTCGCAATTTGATCGCCAATGCGGATAGTTTCGCGATACCGGGTACGACCATCGACATTGAAGTGGCGAGGCGCGGCGCGATCGTGGAAACCGTTATATCGGATACGGGGCCAGGTCTGCCGGACGGCAAGCTGGACGCGGTTTTCGACCGATTTTACAGCGAACGACCCGCCAGCGAAAAATTCGGCATGCATTCCGGGCTTGGGCTTTCCATATCCCGGCAAATCGTGGAGGCGCATGGCGGTTCGATTCACGCGGACAACCGGCGCGGCGAGAATGGCGTCATCATGGGCGCCCGGTTCACCGTGCGCTTGCCGATATAAAAAGTCGGTAATAAGAAGGCGCCCGGACGATGGCGTTGAATGGGATAATTTGATAATTTACCCGCGCCGATCAAAATGGCGAACCCCGACGGATGGAGTCACATGCCCGATACCAGTCCAGACGCACAGGACATGAAGACCGAAGCGGCGGCGTCGGTTCGCCACAGAACCGGCATTCTCCCGTCCCAGGCGATTCGAGCGCTGATCAAATCCGGTGAAATCGCCGCCGATGTGGAAATTCTCGACGACCAGATTCAACCGGCCAGCCTGGACCTTCGTCTGGGCGGCGTGGCGTACAGGGTCCAGGCGAGCTTTCTGCCGGGCCCGCACGATTCGGTCGCGGACAAGCTGACAAAGCTGGGCCTGCACCAGTTGGATTTGTCCGACAGCGCGGTGCTGGAAAAAGGCTGCGTCTATGTCGTCCCCTTGATGGAGCGGTTGGCGCTGGGCGCGGGTGTGTCGGGCATCGCCAATCCAAAAAGCTCGACGGGGCGGTTGGACATCTTCACCCGGCTGATTACCGATAACGGCGTTGAGTTCGACCGGGTGCGCGGCGAATATCATGGGCCGCTATACGCGGAAATATCGCCCCGCACCTTTAGCGTCATCGTGCGTGCGGGATCTCGCCTGAGCCAATTACGCTTGAAACGCGGCAATTTCGCCTATAGCGACCGCGCGCTGCACCGCTTGAATGAAAAAGAGCAGTTGATCGATTCCGAGCCGGACCCTGCGATCATAAAGGAAGGCATCCCCTTTACCGTGGACCTTCAGGGCGATCCGGCGACGGGCCTGGTCGGGTTTCGCGCCCGCAAACATGCGGGTCTGATCGATATCGACCAAAAGAACCATTACGACCCGCACGCGTTCTGGGAACCGATTTATCGCGAGGCCGCGCCGGAATTGATTTTGAACCCGGATGATTTTTATATCCTGGCCTCCCGCGAAGCCGTGACCGTGCCGCCGGACCACGCCGCCGAAATGGTCGCCTATGACACCCTTGTTGGTGAATTTCGTGTTCATTACGCCGGTTTTTTCGACCCTGGCTTCGGCGATGAGGGAACCGGCGGCGAAGGCAGCCGGGCGGTGCTCGAAGTCCGCTCGCACGATGTCCCGTTCCTGATTACCGACAGCCAAATTCTGGGACGACTTGTCTACGAACGGCTGACGCAGAAACCCGACCGGATTTACGGCGCCGACATCGGCTCCACCTACCAACGCCAGGGCCTCAAGCTTGGCAAACAGTTCACACCATGGAAACAGTCCACGGCACGACCGTAGTCCTCGATGGCGTCGGCGTGTTGCTGCGCGGGCGCCCCGGTAGCGGTAAATCCGATTTGGCGCTGCGTCTCATCGATGGCGGCGCGTGTTTGGTCGCCGACGATCAAACCGTTCTGGAACGATGTGGCGACCGGCTGGAAGCGCGCGCGCCGAAAACGCTCCGGAACAAGATCGAGATTCGCGGGATTGGCGTGGTGACGTTGCCGCAAGAGTCCACCACGCCATCCGGCGCCATCGGATTGGTCGTCGATCTGGTTGAATCGCCCGACGCGGTTGCGCGAATGCCCGTAAGTGAGACGGTTGAAATCAGCGGCGTTGTGTTACGTTGTCTTCGGCTTTGGCCCTTCGAGGCCTCGGCGGCGGCGAAGGTCCGGCTTGCGATTCGCACCGCGCCGGACGATATAGAGGGGTCATAAATCGGGGGTATGAACGCGGTGACCGACGATACCATAACGTCCAGACACGTTGTGCTGGTGACCGGCCTGTCCGGCGCCGGGCGCACGACGGCGCTCAAAATGCTGGAAGACCTCGGTTATGAAGCCGTTGATAATTTGCCGCTGTCGTTGCTGGCGACCCTGTTGAGCGCCGAAGCCGCGAGCAATGATCGGCAGCCCTTGGCCATTGGCGTCGATATTCGCAATCGGGATTTCGCCGTCGACGCCTTTTTGACCGAATTGGACCGCTTGACGGCCGACCATGACATCGACGTGCAACTGCTGTTCCTGGACTGCGACGATGAGACTTTGCTGCGGCGTTACACGGAAACCCGGCGCCGCCATCCCCTGGCCATGGACCGGCCCGTCCCCGACGGCATCCGCCTGGAACGCACGGTGTTGTCGGCGCTGCGGGACCGGGCGGACACGGTTATCGACACATCGCAGAAAACATTGTGGACGCTGAAGGAAAGAATTGGCGAACAATTCGGTCTGGATCAGGGACCGGGACTTGGCGTGAACATCACATCGTTTTCCTATCGGCGCGGCGTGCCGCGCGAAGCCGATCTGGTGTTCGATGTCCGCTTTCTCGCCAACCCGCATTATGTCGATGACCTGCGTCCCCTGACGGGCCAGGATGGACGGATTGGCGCTTATATCGCCGCTGACCCGGATTTCAGCGCGTTTCTGGACGCCCTGACGGGGATGTTGCGGATTTTGCTGCCGCGCTACGAAGCGGAAGGTAAAAGTTATCTGACGATTGCGGTTGGATGCACGGGCGGTCGCCATCGTTCGGTATACACAGCCGAACGTCTGGCGGAGTGGCTGGAAAATCAGGGCCGCCGGTTTTTTCTGTTCCACCGCGACATGGATGGTCAGGGTGGCCAAGATGGTCGGGACATGCTCTAGATAGGGTGAAGCTGGGCCAATCGACGATGAGGTTTGAGGCATGATCGGCGTTGTGCTGGTTACACATGGCGGTCTCGCCAGGGAATTTGTCGCCGCGCTTGAACATATCGTGGGCGCGCAAGATCAAACCGAAACCGTGTTGATCGGACCGGACGACGACATTGAAAAGCGTCGCCAGGAAATCATTCGAAAAGTCACGGATGTGGATAGCGGCGACGGCGTCGTTGTTCTGACCGACCTGTTTGGCGGCACGCCGTCGAATCTGGCGATTTCGATCATGGACACCCAAAAGGTCGAGATTATCGCCGGGGTGAACCTGCCGATGTTGATCAAGCTGGCCAGCGTTCGCGATTCGATGAGCCTAGCGGATGCGGCGGAAGCGGCGCAGAAATCGGGGAAAAAATACATTAATCTGGCGTCCCGGTTGTTATCGAGCCAGCCTGACTGATATGTCGGTCGTCCACGATATGGCGATTCTCAATGAACGCGGCCTGCATGCGCGCGCGGCTGCGAAATTCGTCAAGCTCGCGGCCGAATTCGACGCGGATATTACGGTCGGCAAGGATGGGTCGGACGTGTCGGGTGAATCGATCATGGGTTTGATGATGCTGGCGGCGGCGAAAGGGACGGTCATTCGCGTGACCGCCGACGGTGCGGATGCGGCGCCGGCGATCGCGGCGTTGGCGGAATTGGTGAGCAGAAAATTCGATGAACGCTAGGAAAACCAAAAAAGAACGCGTGCTGGAGGGACTCGGGGTCTCGCCAGGCATTGCGATTGGTCCGCCGCATGTCACCGAATACGGCGCACCGACCGTCCCGGAATACGCTATCGACGAATCGCAGGTAGAGCCGGAACAGGTTCGGTTCAAGGCGGCGGTGACGCGGTCCGCCCGACAGATACGGCGGTTGAAAAGTCGGGCGCAGGCCGTGCACGGCGCCGCCGGCGAGGAACTGGGATATCTGCTCGACGCCTATCAGCACATGCTGACCGGGTCGCGATTGACCGATGGCGTGGAGAGCCGGATCGAATCCAAACGCGTCAACGCCGAAGCCGCCGTTCAGGCGGAGATATCGAAAATTGCGCGCGGTTTCGCCAATCTGCCGGATTCCTACATGGCCGCGCGCGCCGACGACATTCGCGAAGCCGGCGCCCGGCTGATCCGGAATCTGACGAAGGAGCCGTTTCGCGCATTTTCCATGATCCCGGCGGGCAGCGTGGTGTTCACGGACGAATTGAGCCCCGCCGACACCGCGTTGATGGATCCCCAGCGGGTTGCCGGGTTCGCAACCGCGTCGGGCGGCGCGGAAGGTCACACCGCCATTGTGGCGCGGTCCTTGCGCATTCCCGCCGTTGTCGGGGTTCCGGGGTTGTTGGGCGACATGGAATCCGTCGATCTGGTCATCGTCGATGGCGGCGCCGGTCGGGTGGTCCTCAATCCCAGCGCCAAAACCAGGGCGGATTACGAACGCCGCCGCACGGTGTATCTCCGTGAACGACAAAAATTCGCAGGCCTGCGAAAAACACCCGCCGTCACGCGCGACGACACGCATATCGATTTGTCGGCGAATGTGGAATTGCCGCTGGAAGTAAAGTTCGCCCTTGAAAACGGCGCGCAAGGCATCGGGCTGTTGCGCACTGAATTCATGTTCATGAACCGTCAAACCGCCCCCAATGAAACCGAGCAATACGAAATCTTGCGCGACATGGTCAAAGGCATGGGCGGCAAGCCGGTGACGATTCGCACGCTTGATGTTGGTGGCGACAAGCGGGCGCATTCCTTGTCTGAGCTTCTGATCGGATCGGAAAACCCGGCGCTCGGTCTGCGGGCGATCCGGCTTTCCTTGAAGTATCGGAAATTGCTGGAGACGCAACTGGCGGCGTTCCTGCGAGCGGGGGCGCACGGACCCACACGAATTTTGCTGCCGATGATTTCAAACGTCGATGAGGTGCGTCAGGTGCGCGAATGCCTGAAATCCGTGGCGCGGCGCTTGAAACGCCGAAAAGTCAGAATCGCCGACCCCTTGCCGCCGCTTGGCGTCATGATCGAAGTGCCGGGCGCGGCCCTCGCCGCCGACGCGTTAGCGACGGTCAGCGACTTCTTCGCCATTGGCACCAATGATCTGACGATGTACACGCTGGCCATCGACCGGTCGGACGAACAGGTCGCCCATCTTTTTAATCCTTTGCATCCAGCCCTGTTGCGGCTGATCCAGTTCACCACCCAGGCGGCGTTGCGCGCGCGAATTCCGGTCAGCGTCTGCGGCGAAATGGCCGGTGATCCCCGATACGCGGCCCTGTTGCTGGGGTTGGGGGTGCGCGACCTGTCGATGGCCTCCCCAAGCTTGCCGCATGTCAAGCAACGGGTCCGCAATATCGACCTGACGGCGGCGACGATGCGGGCTCAAATCATCATGGAACAGATCAATTCCGACCGTATTGCGGCCTTGTTAGACGAATTTAACGCGTTGGCGTAATCACATCGGACGCCGTCGGCTGCACGCAGTTCATAAATATATAAACATTTATTTATATAATGACTTGCAGCCAGCGCCCGAGCTTGATATATCGCCAATAAGATATTGGCCGAAAGCTAAACTGATCCATTCGAACCGATCCATGGAGACATCGCATGACGACAAGCACCACGGGCGACTTTAAGGTCGCCGATATCGACCTCGCGGGATGGGGCCGCAAAGAAATCGCTATCGCCGAAACCGAAATGCCGGGCTTGATGGCGTTGCGCGATGAATTCGGTTCCGCGCAGGTGCTGAAGGGCGCCCGTATCGCGGGGTGCCTCCATATGACGATTCAAACGGCGGTTCTGATCGAAACCCTGACCGCGCTGGGCGCGGAGGTTCGCTGGTCATCGTGCAATATTTTCTCGACGCAGGATCAGGCGGCGGCGGCCATCGCGGCGACGGGCGTTCCGGTTTTCGCCTGGAAAGGCGAAACCGAAGAGGAAGCCGTATGGTGCATCAAGGAAACCATTAAGGGGCCGGATGGTTGGGTTCCGAACATGATCCTCGACGATGGCGGTGATCTTACGCAGATCATGCATGATGACTACCCGGAACTTTTAGCCGACGTGCGCGGTCTTTCGGAAGAAACCACGACCGGCGTCCACCGCCTGTACGAAATGGCCAGGGCCGAAACCCTGAAAGTGCCCGCGATCAACGTGAACGATTCGGTCACGAAATCGAAGTTCGACAACCTTTACGGCTGCCGGGAAAGTCTGGTCGACGGCATCAAACGCGCGACCGACGTGATGATCGCGGGAAAAATTGCTGTCGTTGCTGGATACGGCGATGTCGGCAAGGGGTCCGCAGCCAGCCTGCGCAATCAGGGCGCGCGGGTTCTGGTGACCGAGATCGACCCGATTTGCGCGCTGCAGGCGTCGATGGAAGGGTATGAAGTCACGACCATGGAAGACGCCGCCTCAACTGGCGATATGTTCGTCACCACGACCGGCAACATCGACGTCATCACGCTCGATCATATGCGTGAGATGAAGGACCGGGCCATCGTCTGCAACATCGGACACTTCGATTCCGAAATTCAGATCGGAGCGCTGCGAAACTACAGCTGGGAAAACGTCAAACCTCAGGTGGACGAAGTGGTGTTTCCCGATGGCAAGCGCTTGATCGTGCTGGCCGAAGGACGATTGGTGAATTTGGGTTGCGCCACCGGCCACCCCAGTTTCGTTATGTCCGCGTCGTTCACCAACCAGGTGCTTGCGCAGATCGAATTGTGGGAAAACTTCGCGAATTATGACTGTCAGGTGTATGTGCTGCCAAAACACCTGGACGAAAAGGTGGCGGCGCTTCATCTGGAACGACTTGGCGTGAAGTTGACGGCGTTGACCAACGAACAAGCGTCGTATCTGGGGTTGGATCAGGCTGGTCCCTACAAGCCCGATTACTATCGTTATTAGTATCTAACCGTCATCTTTCCGCGAATGCTTGTCCCCCAACGCCGCGCGGCTTAAACTTGGGGTGTGAGCAATTGGTTGGCATGTAACGGCATTCAAATGACAAGAAAGCCCGTCGCGAAATTCCTGTCCGTTGGAATTTCGGCGGCGGGAATTCTTGGCGTTACGTCGTTGCGGGCCGAAGCCGCAACCAGTTCAATCTTTGAGTCCTTTGTTGTCGGGCCCATGGCCGTTGGCGCCGGGCTTGGCGTTCCTTTAGGGCTCGCCCTGGTGGCGATTGCCGTTCTGATGCGCCGCGTTCGGGTGACCGAGGCGGCCGCCGACGCGGCGGTGATGTTGGCGCAAAACCGGTTGGAGTCGGCGCCGACGGGTTACATCGTTTGGCGTCATGACGATGATTCCGTTTTGAGCGGCTCCGAACGGGGCTTCGAATTGCTGGGCTTGCGTGCGGAAGACCATTCCGGCGCCGCTCTACCTGTCATCTCGGACCAGTTTGACGCCGACGACCGCGCAGCGCTGGCGGGCGCGCTCGCCAAACTCTGCGACGATGGCGCGTCGTTCGATGGAATGTACCGAACGCAAGACCTGCGCACCCTGACAATCGCCGGTCGCCGGGACGGCGCCGATTGTTTGTTATGGATTGCGGACGCCACCGAACAATCTCGTTTGTCGGAAACCCTGGAAACCCAAAAAGCGGAAACCTCGATATTACGGGGCATGCTTGATCTTTTGCCGCTGCCTGTGTGGTGGCGCGACGGGGATTTGCGGCTCGAAGGTTGCAATGCAAGTTATGCGACCGCACTGGACGGTGCTCCGCAGCGGATCGTCGCTGAAAACCGGGAATTGGCGCCGGAAGCGCGCGAGGCCGGACTGGCCCGCCGCGCCCGAATGGCGGGGGCGGCCATGTCGGAAAGCATGCCTGTGGTCATTGACGGCGAGCGTCGGCTGTTTGAATTTACCGAAGCCCCCTTGAAATTAAGCGCGGGCGAAGCGGACGCCGATGAACGGATCGGCGGGTACGCGGTGGACGTGACGGCGCTTGAGAATGTGCAGTCGGAATTGGCGGACCATATCGCCGCGCATGCCGAGGTGCTGGAATCGTTGGGGACGGCCATTGCGATATTCGGGCCGGACAAACGGCTTCAATTTTTCAATAACGCGTTCCTCGATCTGTGGCGCATCGGTCGGGACCGTGTGGGCGACGAGCCGCTTTTAGGTGACGTTATGGAGGTTTTGCGCGAACGTCGGCGCCTGCCGGAATACGCCGATTTTGCGGAATTCAAGCGCGAAATGACGGCGCTGTTCATGACATTGATCGAGCCGCGCGAGGAATTACTGCATCTGCCCGACGAACGGACGTTGCGTATGTTGGTGGCGCCGCATCCCATGGGCGGATTGTTGTTCGTTTACGAAGACGTTACCGACCGGTTGGCCCTGGAACGGTCCTATAACACCTTGATTGCGGTTCAGAATGAATCCTTGAACAATCTGCATGAAGCCATCGCGGTCTACGGCGCCGATGGGCGATTGAAGCTGTGGAACACGGCTGCATTGACGATGTGGGGGTTCAAGGACAGCGAAGCGCTGATGGAGATGCACATTGGCGACGTATTGGAACAGAGTCGGCTGTTTTTCGAAACCACGGAGGATTGGCCGGCGTTGAAACAGCGGTTGATGCTGGCGATTACCGAGCCGACGCGACGGGATGGCCGACTGGAGCGCCGGGACGGCTCCATTCTCGACTATAATTGCGTGCCGCTGCCCGATGGCGGCTGCCTTGTCGGCTATATCGACGTCTCCGACAGCTTCCGCGTCCAGCGCGCGCTTGAGGATCGTAACGCCGCGTTGGAACAAGCCGACCGCATGAAATCGGAATTTATCGCGAATGTCAGTTATGAACTTCGGACGCCGCTGAATGCGATCATCGGGTTCACCGAAATTCTCGAAAATCGTTATTTCGGCGAACTGGAGGCGCGGCAAGCCGAATATGTCGATGGAATCCTGGCCGCATCGAACCATCTGCTGTCGCTTATCAATGACATTCTCGATTTGGCGTCGATTGAAGCGGGTCACATGACGCTGGAAATGGCGTCGGTCGATATTCGTGAAATGCTGGATGGTCTCCTGGAAACCTTTCAATCCCGTTCGGTTCCCGATGACGCCGACTTGAGCGTTGTTTGTCCCGTTGGGGTCGGCGAGATGGTCGCCGATATGAAGCGATTGCGCCAAGCGCTATACAATCTCATCACCAATGCTCTCCGGTTTACGCCGTCTGATGGAAAGGTCACCATTTCGGCGCGGCGCGAAGGACAGGATATCATATTCCATGTCACGGATTCGGGTATTGGCATCGCGCCGGAAGATTATGAACGCGTTTTTGAAAAGTTCGAGCGCACGGAGCGCGGCGGTCGTGACATTGGCGCGGGATTGGGGTTGCCTCTGGTTCGCAGTCTCATTGACCTGCATGGTGGCCACGTTGAAATCATTTCAAGCGATCAGACCGGCACCAACGTGGAATGCCGGGTTCCGGTGACGCCGCCGAAACCGACATTGGTCGCGGGCCCGGTTGACGCGGCGAATCCATTGCCGTAACGCTTCGCCACACCAGACCATCAGGCATAGCGGACACAATGCACCAGATCGATCTGCCGTCCCCCGGCGCCACGAAAGACCTGGCGGCCCGGATCACTCGATGTTTGCGCATCGGCGATATTGTCGCCCTGCGCGGGCCGCTTGGCGTTGGCAAAACGACGTTGGCGCGTCACGTCATCAAGGCCCTTGGTTGGACGGAGTCTGAAATTCCCAGTCCGACCTTTACCCTGGCCCAACTGTATGATCTTCCGGATTTTACGCTTTGGCATTTCGATTTGTACCGGTTGGACAAACCTGAAGACGCCTTTGAACTTGGAATCGAGGACGCCTTCGCGACCGGCGTCTCGCTTATCGAATGGCCCGAACGACTTGGCGACTACCTTCCCACGGGGCGGCTGGATATCACGCTGTCTTTTAAGGCCGATGACGACGCCCGACAGGTTGATCTCGACGGCGACCCGTCGTGGTCGGATCGATTGGATGAATTGTGTAATGGATGAACGGTCCCGTCATATCGATGCGTTTTTGCAGCGCCACGGTTGGGGGGGCGCCGCGCGGTCGCTGTTGGCCGCCGACGCTTCGTTTCGGTCCTATGACAGACTACGGCAAGGCGACCGTCGTGCGGTGCTGATGAACGCGCCGCCGCCGCATGAAGACATCCGCCCTTTCGTCCAGATTGATGGAATTCTGGAAGGTTTGAATTTGAGTGCGCCGGTCATTTTTGCAAAGGACGATGCGCTGGGGCTCGTCTTGCTGGAAGATTTCGGCGACTCGACCTACTCCCGAATCCTTGAAGATGCGCCTGCACGCGAATGCGAACTCTACGCGCTGGCCGTCGATGTGCTTATCGCGCTGCATCGCCGGTTTGACCAACGCGGTGGGGACAATGCGCGCATTCCCCGTTATGACGACCAACGGTTGCTGGACGAAGCCGCACTGCTGTACGACTGGTACCTCCCCGAAATCGAAGGCCTTTCCGGAGCAGCTTCGACATCGTCCGGGCGGGCGGACTTTCTCGATTTATGGCGCGCGGTGGCGCCGCTGGCGCGAAAGGCGCCTGACACGCTCGTACTTCGCGATTATCATGTGGATAATTTGATGGTGCTAGAAGATCGAACCGGCGTATCCGCGTGCGGATTGCTCGATTTTCAGGATGCGGTGATCGGCCCGTTGACCTACGATTTGGTTTCATTGCTGGAAGATGCCCGTCGGGACGTCCCAGGCGCGATGGCGCGCACATTGCGCGACCGTTATCTGGCCGCGTTTCCCGACCTCGACCGTGACGATTTCGCCGCGTCCTGCGCCGTGCTCGGGGCGCAGCGAAGCGCCAAGATCATCGGTATCTTCACCCGCTTGGCGCGGCGTGACGGCAAGCCAGGGTATTTACAACACATTGCGCGCACATGGCGCTGGCTTGAAGGCGACCTGGCGCATCCCGCCCTGGCGGACATTCGAAACTGGTTCGACCACAACATCCCGCCCGAACGGCGTGTGACGCCAGACATCGGAATCGCCGGATGACACACAAGATTACCAAAGCCATGGTGCTCGCCGCCGGTTTGGGTACGCGCATGCACCCCCTCACCACCGATATCCCAAAGCCGCTGGTGCCCTTGAACGGCGTGACCCTGATCGACCGGGTCCTGACGCATCTAAGCGCCAATGGGGTGACGCGGGTCGTCGTGAACACGCATTTCAAGGCGGACAAGATCGATGCGCATTTGAAGGGTCGCGACGATATTGTCCTGTCACGGGAAACGGATCGGCTGGAAACCGGCGGCGGCGTATTAAACGCCTTGGCGAATTTTGAGGATGAGCCTTTCTACGTTATCAACAGCGATGCGGTCTGGCTTGACGGGCCGTCGCCGACCTTGTCGAGAATAGCCGGGCTTTGGGATGACGACGCGATGGACGCGTTGTTGTTGATGCAGCGCATGACGAACATCATCGGGGGATCCGGGATGGGCGATTATTTCCTGACGCCCCTTGGTGAAGCGAAGCGCCGGCGGGGTTCCGAAGTTGCGCCCTATCTGTTCGCAGGCGTCCAGATTTTGCATCCACGGCTGTTCGAGGGGTGCGC
>JABJJH010000023.1 GCA_018660965.1 Rhodospirillaceae bacterium
GGCTATATCGCCGACACGATGTTTCAGGGCCGCCGCAAGACGCTGTCGCTGCTGATCTGCACCAGCGGCGCGATTTTTCTGGCGTTGATGGCGCTGGTCGGACCCAGTTGGGGCGTCGTCATCGGCATGGCGCTGGCCATCGGACTTAGCATGACAATCGCCTCTTACGCCTCGGTCCTGCAAACGGTCGCGGTGGAATCCGTGCCCCGAGCGCAGGCGGGATCGGCGGTGGGGGGCCTCATGATCGGATTGTCCCTTGGCGCGATGGCCGGACCGCCGCTGTTCGGCGCGGTAATCGATTTCACCGGCCAATTCGCCGATGGCTGGCTGACGACGGCGGCCATTGTCGCATTCGGGCTCTTCATCCTGAAATTCAAATACAAGGAAGGCGCCGAGCAGACCCATTAATCGGCCCTCCGTATTGTTTGGGCCTGCGTATTGTTCGGCGTCAGGTCCTGCGCGATAATCGGAACAGTCGCCGAGATCGCGTCAACCGCCGCGCAACCAATTAAAGGTTTTCCCATGATCATCAAAGACGTCAAAATCACGCTGCTCACCGTCCCGTTCGTCGAACAACCCGCCCTGCAAGCGGGGTATTCCCGGGACCGCGATATTCTGGTCGTGGAAATCGAAACGAAATCCGGCATCGTCGGCATGGGCTATCAATTGTACCTGCGCGAAGGCTTCCGCACGACCAAGGCGTGCCTGGAGGAATTGATGATCCCGCGCATCCTGGGCCGCGACGCCACCGAGGTCGAAGGCATCTGGCGCGATCTCTGGACATCCACGCTGGCGGATGGCCGGGGCGGCGCGCAATTGCTGGCGCTGTCGGTTATCGACGTCGCGCTATGGGACGCTGTCGGCCAGAAAGCCGGCATGCCGCTGCATCGCCTGTGGGGCCATTACACGGACAAGGTGCCAGTCTACGGCTCGGGCGTCTGGCGCGGGCTTGGCGGCGACGGCATGGTCGAAAAAGCCAAGCGGTTCATCGATGAAGGCTTCACCGCCATCAAGATGCAGGTCGGGCACACCTGGACGGATGCGAAAGACGTGGATCACGTGCGCCGGGTCCGAGAAGCGGTCGGGCCGGATGTCGACATCATGGTGGACGTCAACATGGCCTGGACCGCCGATAAGGCGATCATCATGGGCAAGCGGTTGCAGGAATACGATATTTACTGGCTGGAAGAACCCGTCATTCCGGACGACTTCGCGGGCTACTTCCGCATCGCGGATGCGCTGGACACCCGCGTCGTTGGCGGCGAGAGCCATTTCACGCGATACGATCTGAAGCCATTCTTCGAGAATCCGAAAATTCCGATCCTGCAACCCGATGTGGTGCGCTGCGGGCTTACCGATTTACGCAAGATCGCCGCCATCGCCGACACCTGGGGCCTGCAAATCGCCCCGCATCTGTATCCCGAATTGATGATCCACCTGATGGCGTCAATTCCCAACGGGCTGATTATCGAAGACATGGGAATGATGAGCGATATCTGGGTGGATTGGGCCCGACCGGTGAACGGCTTTATCACCGCGCCGGAAACACCCGGACACGGCCTTAAAATAAAACCCGAAATCATGACCAAACACGCTGTTCAATAAACGGAGCTAAATGAATCACCATGACCGACATACAATTCGGACTTATGACGCGGGGACAATTTGAAGCGGACGACGACATTCGCGTGCGCTTCACCGAGTTAATGGAGCAGGCCCGCACCGCCGATAAACTGGGCTTCGCCAGCCTGACCAAGGGGTCCCATTACAGCGGCTATCCGTTGCAGGATTTTCAGCAAATCCCGTACCTGTCCCGCGTCATGGCCGAAGCGCCAAATTTGCGGCTGAATGCGGGGATCGTGCTGTTGTCGCTGCACAAGCCGCAGGACACTGCCGAACAGTTCGCGACCATGGACGTGATGTCGAACGGTCGCATCATCTTTGGCGCGGCGCTGGGGTATCGCGAAGTCGAATTCAAGGCGTTCGGCACCACGCAAAAGGAGCGCGTGCAACGCTTCGAGGAAAACCTCGTCGCCATCAAACGGCTTTGGACCGAAGAAAAGGTCAGTATGGTCGGTTCACATTTTGAACTGATGGACGCGTCCTGCCCCACCAAGCCGCTGCAAGACCCGCACCCGCCAATCTGGATCGGCGCCAACGCGGATCCGGCGATTCGCCGCGCCGCCAAACTGGGCGATTGCTGGTACATGAATCCGCATGTCCGGATCGACACCATCGAACGTCAACTGGATATTTATAAAAGCGCGCTGGAAGAATACGGCAAACCATTCCCGACCGAATTTCCCATCCGGCGCGAAGTTTTCGTGGCGCGCACGACCGAAGAAGCCTTCCGGATCGCCGAACCCTATTTGACGATCAAGTACAAGGTTTATCACGAATGGGGCCAGGACAAAGCCATGCCCGACGGTGACAACGATCTGGGCCAGGCGTTCGCCGAACTGCAACGCGACCGTTTCCTGATCGGGTCGCCCGACGACGTGGCCGAACAGGTCGCCAGCTTGCATAAACGCACCGGCGCCAACCACATCATCGCCAGTATGCAATGGCCCGGCATGCCGCAAAACCAGACGCTGGACTCGATGCATTTGCTGGCCGAGGAAGTCTTTCCGCGCGTGCGGCAAGCGATATAGACGGGAGAACCCCATGGCGAAGAAAATGAAATACGGCATCGGCGTGCGCACCCAGTACCCCGCCGACGCCGACATGTCCGTCGCGTTCGCCGAACAGATGGAACAGGCGCGCGTCGCGGACGCACTGGGCTACGACATCCTGATGAAAAGTTCCCACCTGGCCGGGTATCCGTTGCAGGAATTCCAGCAATTGCCGTATCTGGGCCGCGTCATGGCCGAAGCGCCGAACATGCGCCTGCTGACCGGGGTCACGCTGTTGTCGCTGCATAAGCCGCTCGACATGGCCGAACAACTGGCCAGCATCGATGTGATGTCCGGCGGGCGGCTAACATTTGGCTGCGGTCTGGGCTACCGGGAGGTTGAATTCAAGGGCTTCGGCACGACGCAGAAGGACCGGGTCCCGCGCTTCGAGGAAAACCTGGAGGCGATCAAGCGCCTGTGGACGGAAGATGAAGTGTCCATGGTCGGATCGCATTTCGAACTGGACAAGACGCGGTTGTCGCTGAAACCCCTGCAAAAGCCCATGCCGCCGATCTGGATTGGCGCGAACGCCGACGCCGCAATTGTCAGGGCGGCGAAAATGGCCGACGCCTGGTTCATCAACCCGCACCAACGCATGGACACCATCGAAAAGCAGATCGACGTGTACAAACGCGCGCTGGACGAAGCGGGCAAGCCTTTCCCCGACGAAGTGCCGGCGGCGCGCGAAGTCTTCGTCGCCAACAGCCGCGACGAGGCCATCCGGCTGGCCAAGCCGTATTTGGAAGCGAAATACAAAATTTATCATCAATGGGGCCAAGACAAGGCGATGCCGGAAGGCGATAATGATCTGGATCTCGCCTACGAGGAATTGCTGGAAGACCGGTTTATCCTGGGGTCGCCCGACGAAGTCGCCGAACAGGTCATCGCGCACGGGAATCGGTTGGGGGTAAATGTTCTGATTCTCGGATTCCACTGGGTCGGCATGCCGCAAAGCCTCGTGCTGGAAAACCTTACGCGGTTCAAGGAAGACGTCATGCCGAAGGTCGAACAAGGGTTGTAAGGAAGGGTTCCATGGACTGGATCACGCTCGCGATTATCGCCGCCGCCGGATTGGGAATCGGCAGCGCGTTCATGCATCTGATGCGCCGCGCCGAACACGCCTCCCTTGACGCGAAGGTCAAGGCCGTGAGTGAAACCGTGGACGCCCTGCAAACCGAACTGGCGCAATCGAAGGCGGAGGCTGAAGCCAGGCGAACCAGCCAACAACAGGCGGAAATCGACAGGGAGCGCGCACAGGGGTTGTTGGAGGAAAAGACCGCGCGCACCATAGACATGGAGCGGCAGGTCGCGGCCTTGAACGAAACGGTGACGAAGCTTTCGTCCGAAAACAACGGGCTTGCGGTGTCGCTGAAGAATCAGGCCGAAACCCATGACTCGAAAATCGAAACGTTAACCGCGATCCGGGGTGAGATCGAAAAGGATTTGAAGAACCTCGCCAGCGATGCGCTGAAATCGAACCAGACTTCGTTTCTGGAAATGGCCAATCAGGTGCTCGACAAGCACAAGGAGGTCGCATCCGGCGATCTGGAAAAACGCCAGGACGCGATCAAGACTCTGCTCCAGCCGATTTCCTCGACCCTGGAGGAATACCAGAAGAACCTCGGCGCCATTGAAAAGGCGCGCAACGAATCCTACGGCAATTTGTCGAAGGAATTGCAAACGGTCATCCAGACGCAAACCGAAGTCCGCACCGAAACCAACAAATTGGTGAACGCCTTGCGCGCCGCGCCGAAAACACGCGGCCGGTGGGGCGAAGAAACGTTGAAAAACGTCATGGAAATGTCCGGCATGTCGCAATTCTGCGACTTTACGATCGAGAAAAGCTTCGACACCGAAGACGGCCGCCTGCGCCCCGATGTCATCATCCACCTGCCGGGTGAGCGATCCATCGTCGTTGACGCCAAGACATCGACGTCGGCCTATATGGACGCGGTGGAAGCTACCGAAGACATCGACCGCGAAGCTTATTTGACGACGCACGCCAAGCAAATCCGCACGCATATGGGCCAGTTATCGTCAAAAGCCTATCACGATGGCCTGACCGTCACGCCCGATTTCGTCGCCATGTTTATTCCCGGCGATAATTTTTTCTCCGCCGCCATGGAACGCGACCCCAGCCTGTTCGAAGACGCCATCGCCAAGCAAGTCCTCATCGTCACCCCAACGACGCTGATCGCGCTCGCCAAGGCCATCGCGTTCGGATGGCGCCAGGAAAAGGTCGCGGACAACGCCAGACAGGTCGCCGAACTCGGGCGCGATTTGTACAAAAGGCTCTCGGTGATGGGCAATCACGTTGCGGGCATGGGCGGCGACATTGGACGATTATCCAAACGCTACAACAGCTTCGTCGGCAGTCTGGAGACATCCGTCATGCCACAGGCGCGCAAATTCAGCGAGCTGGACGTCGAGGGCACGACGAAGGCGTTGGAGGACCTCAAACCACTGGAAACCGACATCCGCGAAATTCGCACAGACCGCGACATGGATTTTCCAGACAACGACGACGGCGTCGTGAAACAGCTAGAGCCCCGTAAATAGCGCAGGCGCAGCGCTGCCGTTATGTAACCAGGCGATTTCGTCCTCGGGCAACAAGGCGCGCACGCGCACGTCATATAGCGCCAAATCACCACTGCTCAACGTTTCGCGCCACCTCTGGCTTTGCCCGTTGCTGAAGAATTGACGGTCGTCTTTCCAGACGCCGCTTCCCGCGTTCGGCGCGAAGTTCCGGGCATTTTCCCGCATGTTTTCAAAGCTGACCGCATCGACGATTTCGGCCAGCAGCACATCGGACGGCGTCAAATTCAGCGCCGCCGCCATTCCCATGATCGCGCCGCGCAAATCCCGCTTCATGTCGGCGTAATGGAAAAAATGCAGATTCCGCAAAGCGGCGTGCCGCCTGTAGCTCTGATAATGATGCACGTTGGCGCCGAGCGCGAAGGATTCGGGATCACCGGGGGTAAACGATTTCGTCGCCCATTCCCGAAATCCGTCGCCAACGCTGGCGACCAGCCGGTGCGCCAGCTTTTCACTTTTCAGGTTCGCCGCGTGGCCACGCATCGAAAAATACGTATCGCGCGGGTCGCGGTACACGCTCAGATAAGTGCATTGCGGGAAATACGGCACGCCGTCCAACGGAGTATGCGTCTTAATGAACCGCCGGTGCGTTTGCGCCGCCAGCATGGCGTAGAGTTCATCGATGGGTTCGGATTTGGAGTCGATCCACGGGGAAATCATGCCGGGCTTTATGTCGGCGCCCGTGCGTCCGAAAATCAAAAAGGCGCAAATCGCCTGGGTCCAGGTGGTGCCGCTTTTCGGCGGCGTGCA
>JABJJH010000075.1 GCA_018660965.1 Rhodospirillaceae bacterium
GCCCCTGCGGTTTGGGACCATGCCGGGATTGTCGATATCGATGCCGTCAAGCGCGCTGGCGAAGCGGTTGAAATAGCTTTCACGGCGAATTTCTCCGTCGCTGAGCAGGTCGATCCCGGCGCGTTCCTGATCGTGCAACGCCGTCAGGGTCGCGTCGTCCTGCGCTTCTTCCAGAAGGTCTTCCGGCAAACGCCAGACATCGCGCAGGCGCACGCGCGGCGGCGCTTCGCCCAACAGTTTGTCCTTGTCGACAAGCCAGGATGGTTGCGGATAACTGCCGACCAAGGTCGTTGGAATAAGTTTGCCGAACATGAATTATCCTCCTGGTGGCCGCCGCCATGGGCGGAAGACGTTATTGTGGGGCCGCATCGTTCAGCGACCAGTCATAGGCGTCTTCGATTTCCGTGACGTCGTCAAGCGCCGCAGCGAGGTCCGGGGCCGCGAATTCCTTTAGATGACGAACGACGCCAGCCGTGCCGCCCCCGAAATCTTCGACAAACCAGACGTAAAGGCTCGACACGGTAAGCTGATCGCCTTCAAGTCGCGCGCCGCGCGGGCTATTGACGAAATCGCGCGCCGCCCTGTCAAGCAAGGAGGGGGCGTTCATGGTGGTAAAGGCGCGGCGTTGAAGATTGGGACACCCGACGGACGCGCAATTCAGGGCGTAATGCAGGCGTGGATCGCGCCATATAGGTCGCAATATCCGGTGTTCGATGTCGTTCAGGCTCACCGGGACGCCTTCGACCGTGACAAGCGCCTTGTCCCAGGGGCCATCGGCGAACAGTCCCGGCGAAATGTCGATATCGCGAATCGACGCGACCGGATAATGGTCCAGGATCAGCGTCACCGTCAGCGCGTTATACAAATTGATCCAGAACGCCCTTTGTTCGGCCCGGCGCAACGTGGAGACCGGCGCCGCCGCAATCGCACTCAAATATGCCGCCAGATCGTGCCGATCCGTTTCAGGAATACGGGCGTAGGCGACCCGGTTGACGCCCGCCGCATCCGTATGGACGTGGCGCTGCAGAAACTTTGTCCAGCGGGCGTGGTCGATAATACGGGTCGATGCGGGGTCGTGCGCTTCCCAAAGCGGCCATAAGTCGGCTCTCGGGGCGGACAGCACCGCGGTTGACCCAACCGCCGCCAGCGGGGCGAGCAGCATCAACATCATGATTCGTCTAACCCAGGAGCGCATGTTCAATGGTTGTTTCGTCATGGTTCTAATCTATGGCCGAAAACATTAAGGAGCGGTACAGTTGAATTGTAACATGGGGCGCGCGACCGCGCGGTAAATCGAGGAGGGACCACCATGATTGTCGAACAGATTTGGACGGGCAACGCCTATCGTAATTTCAACTACCTGATCGTGTGTCCGGAAACCGGAGACGCCTTGGCGGTTGATCCACTGGACCACGAAAAATGTCTGGCGAAGGCGAAGGAAAAAGGCTGGACGATCACCCAGATCCTCAACACCCATGAACACGGCGACCATATCGGCGGCAACGCCGACGTCGTGTCCGCGACCGGGGCCAAGATCATCGCGCACAAGAACGCGGCGGCCAAGATTCCCGACATGGCGCGCGGTCTGGACGCGGGTGACGTTATCAAGATCGGCAATACGGTGGAGCTGGAATCGCTGGACACGCCGGGCCACACGATGAGCCATGTCTGCCTGATATCGCGCACCGACCAACCCGCCCTGTTCTGCGGCGACACCCTGTTCAACGCGGGCGCCGGGAATTGCCACAATGGCGGCCACCCGAACGAGCTGTATCACACCTTTTCCACGCAATTGTCGAAGCTGTCCGACAACACCCTGATCTATCCGGGGCACGATTACATCGCGGGCAATCTCGGCTTCACCCTGGACCGGGAACCCGACAACGCCCGCGCCAAGGCGTTGCTCGACGATGTGCAGGATCAGGATACGGACCATGCGCTGGTGTCCACCCTGGGGCTCGAAAAGGAAATCAACACCTTCTTCCGCCTGCAAAACCCGACGGTCATCGCGCGGCTGCAGGAAAAATTTACGGACATGCCGGAAAATCCGGACGCCAAAACCGTGTTCGTGAAACTGCGTCAGTTAAGGAACGACTGGTGAGCGATGTCCGCCTGACCCTGGCGGAAGGCCACGCGCTCGCGATGCGCGGACTAACGCAATCCGGCGTATCGCCGGAAAACGCATTGCCCATCGCCAATGTGATGATGAGCGCGGAGCGCGACGCGTGCCAGTCGCACGGCCTGTTCCGCATGCCCGGGTTTTGCACAGGCGTGTTGAGCGGCCGGATTGACGGCAAGGCGCGCCCGAGCGTCGAAGACGCCGCCCCCGGTGTGGTGCGCGTGGACGCCCATCGCGGTTATGCGGCGCCGGCCATTGAATTGGGCATGCCGGTGCTGATCGAAAAGGCGCGGACCCAGGGCGTGGCGTCGATGGCGATCAGTCGCTCGCATCACTTTTCGACCTTGTGGTGCGATGTGGAGCATCTGGCCGAACATGGGTTAGTCGGGTTCGCCTTCGTCAATTCCCAAAGTTTCGTGGCGCATCCCGGCGGCGTCCGCCGCGCCTATGGCACCAACCCCATGGCGTTCGGCTGGCCCCGCCCCGATGGACCGCCGCTGGCGTTCGATCAGGCCTCCAGCGTGGCGGCGCGCGGGGAAATGCAAATCCACTTGCGCGACGGCAAGCCGATCCCCGAAGGCTGGGGCATCGGGCCCGACGGGGCGCCGACCACGGACCCGGCGGTGGCGCTGGAAGGCGCACAACTGCCGTTCGGCGATTACAAGGGGGCGGCGCTGGCCATGATGATCGAATTATTGGCGGTCGGCCTGACCGGCGGCAAGTTCGGCATTGAATCGTCGCGGGACGGCGTCAGCGACGGCGGTCCGGCGGAAGGCGGCCAGTTCTTTATCGCCATCGACCCGGCGACATTCGCGCCCGGCGGCGACGTGGCGGCGACCCTGGGGCAC
>JABJJH010000497.1 GCA_018660965.1 Rhodospirillaceae bacterium
CGCATCGACGCGACCGTGACATGGGACGGTGGAACCTGCGTGATCCAGCCGCCCGGCGGCGGCGCGCCGGTGTTCGTGCGCCGCGTCACCGATGACGGCGACGCGCCCTACTGGACCGTATCCAGCGACGGCGACCCGGCGCTGGCGGCGTTGCTGGGCCAACCCTATGCGGGGGTACAGGGCATGTTGCGGGCGGTGCGCGACGCACTCGACCCGACCGCCGGGGCGCAACGCCTTGTGGTTGGGGGCTAGAGCATGTCGCGGCTATTCGGAACCACTGAGATCACCCCCGTCACCGTCCTTACCGGGTTTCTGGGCAGTGGCAAGACCACCCTGCTCGCGCGCCTGATCCGCCATCCAAGCATGGCGCGCACCGCCGTGGTGATTAACGAATTCGGCGCGGTGGGTCTGGACCATATCCTGCTGGAATCGAGCGACGAAAACATCGTCGAGCTGAACAGCGGGTGTTTGTGTTGCACCATCCGGGGCGACCTTGTCGTCACCCTGGAAGACTTGCTGGCGCGTCGCCATCGCGGCGACATCATGGAGTTCGACCGCATCGTTATCGAGACCACGGGACTGGCCGATCCCGCGCCAATCCTGCACGCGTTGATGACCGACAAGGCGTTGGCCGGCGCCATTCGTCTGGAAGGCGTGGTGACGACGGTCGATGCGGTGAACGGCGCCGCGACGCTGGACACGCACGGCGAATCCGTCAAACAGGCCGCCGTCGCCGACCGTATCGTGTTGACGAAAACCGACCTCGCCGACCCCGATGTGTCGGATTTACGCGCCCGCCTGTACACGCTGAACCCGACGGCGCCGGTGGCGCCCGCAATCCAGGGCGACATCGCGCCCGCCCAGCTCTTCAACACGGGTTTGTACGACGCGTCCGCGAAAACCGAAGCGGTGCGGGCCTGGCTCGATGTGTCCGACGACCATGGCCACGCCGGACATCACGCCGGACATCACAACGACCCCAACCGGCATGATGATTCCATTCGCGCGCACGCCTTCACCTGGACCACCCCTATTCACGCGGTCGCCCTGACGCTGTTTCTGGAAATTCTGGCGGAACATTGCGGCCCCGACTTGTTGCGCCTGAAAGGGTTGGTCAATCTGGTGGAAAGTCCCGACAAGCCCGCCGTCATCCATGGGGTGCAGAATGTGATCCACCCGGTGGTGTGGTTGGAGGCATGGCCGGACGGCCCTCGGGACAGCAAGTTCGTGTGTATCACCAAAGACTTGCCGGGCGAATGGTTCGAAGCGCTGTTGGAGGCGGTTAACGCCGAGGTTGCCGAAACCGTCGCGCGGCGCAACAATACGGTTAACCAAGCTTAAGCCAACAGCCACAGGGGCCAATCTGGGCCAATTTAGGGCCAATTTACAGGGGAGGAACTTCGATGTTTGATCTTATTATTCGTGGCGACCGTGTGGTCACGCCGCACGGAACCGGTAAATGGGACGTCGCCGTGAAAGACGGCAAAATCGCCGCGCTGGGCGCACCGGGAAGTCTGGGCGAAGCGTCCCGCGTTATCGACGCGACCGGCAAGATCGTCATGCCCGGCGGCGTCGACCCGCATGTGCATTGCGCCTGGCATATTCCATCCCTGGAAGAAGGCGGGGAAGCGACCCAAAGCGCGCCGCCATCCCAGGTCAGCCGCGCGGCCCTGTATGGCGGCACCACAACATTGCTCGATTTCGCCGCCGGGGAGACGGGCCAGAGCGTCCCGGACATGATCGAGACCCGCGACGAGGATTGGGCCGGTAAATGCTATTGCGATTACGCCTATCACATCATGCTGCGCGGCGCGGTGCCGCCCTCGGTCATCGGGGAGTTGGGCGAAGCGGTGCAGGCGGGCTATCCGACGGTCAAGGTGTTCACCACCGACATCACGCCAAGCCGACGCGGGCGCATGGTGCATTTCGGCGATATCTGGGAAATCCTCAAGGAACTGGCCAAGCATGGCGGGTTGGGCGTGATCCATTCCGAAGACAACGACATTGTCATGCACATGTATGAAAAGCTGTTCCGCGAAGGCCGGGCCGGGTTCGAAAATCTGGCCGAAGTCCACAACACGCTATCGGAAGACATTTCGTTCCGGCGCGTCATCCGGCTGGCGGAAAACATTGAAGGCTCGGCGCTTTACATGATGCATGTCAGCGCCGCGACGGGCGTGGCGGCCATCGCGGAAAGCCGGGCGCGCGGGTTCCCGATCTACGGCGAAACGCTGCATCAATACCTGCTATACAACAGCGACGATTACAAACGCCCGAACGGACAGATGTATCACACCTATCCATCGCTCAAATCCCAGTCGGATCAGGCGGCCTTGTGGGACGGCGCGCGCGCCGGGTCGATCAACACGGTCGCCACGGATGAAGTGTGCTGCACCCTGTCGGTCAAGGTGCAGGGCAAACAGATCGACGACACCACCGGCGGCAACGCGGGCGTCGAACCCCGAATTTCGGTGATGTATACCGAAATGGTCGAAGAGCGCGGCTTTTCACTGGAACAGTTCGTCGACCTCACCTCGTCGAATGCGGCGCGGATCATGGGCATGTATCCCCGCAAGGGCGCCATCGCGGTCGGCAGCGACGCCGACATCACCGTGCTCGACCCGAATGAAAAACGAACCGTGCGTCAGGAAGACTTGCACGAAACCGACTACACGCCCTGGGAAGGCCGCGAAGTTTCAGTCTGGCCGACGCTGACCGTATTGCGCGGCAAGATCATGGTGGAGAACGGCGAGTTCTTCGGCGCAGAATCGGACGGTCAGTACTTGAAACGCTCGATTCCCGAAGCCATCCGGCGCGGCCCGGCCCTATGAGCCCCGCCCTATGAGTAAAGTTGCGGTTATTGGCACGGGGGGCACGATCTCCTCGGTCGGGCGCGATCCGTTCGACCAGGTCAATTACACCGACACCAAGCGCAAATACGACGCGGCCGAATTGGTCGACTGGTTTTCCGAAGTGCGCGACGCCGCCGAAGTCGTCCCCGTCCCGTTTCGCGCCGTGTCCAGCACGGCGGTGGGAACGTCGGAATGGCTTGAACTGGTCCGGTTGATTAGCGAACTGACCGAAAAAGACCCGGCGCTGGACGGAATCGTCGTGACCCACGGCACGGCCACGTTGGAGGAAACCGCGTATTTTCTGAACCTCACCGTGAAAACCGATGTACCCGTCGTCATGGTCGGTGCGCAACGCCCGGCCAGCGCGTTCGGCGCGGATGGCGGCATGAATTTATACAACGCCATTCGCGTGGCCGGGTCCCGTGAAGCGCGCGGGCTCGGCGTGCTTGTCGTGCTCAACGATGAAATTCAGGCGGCGCGGGAAGTCACCAAGACGTCGACCTATCGGCTGCAAACCTTTCGGACGCCCGATTTTGGCGTTCTGGGCCACGCCGACGGCGACGGGTCCATCGCCATCTATCGTCACCCGACGCGCCGCCACGCACCGGACACCGAATTCGACGTGGGCGATTTAACCGAACTTCCCCGCGTCGATATTCTGGCGTCTTACGCCGGGTCCGACGGAGTCGCGGTGGACGCCTATCTGGCGGCGGGCGCGCGCGGGATCGTGTCCGCCGGCATGGCGCCAGGGTCCGGGACGCCCGACGACGTGGCCGCGCTGGGCCGCGCCATCGAACAGGGCGTTGTCGTCGTGCAAAGCACCCGAGCGGGCAGCGGGCGGGTGTTGACCGGCAAGACGCCAAGCGTCAAAGGGTCGGTCGCGGGCGACAACCTGAACCCGCAAAAGGCGCGTATTCTGCTGATGCTGGCGTTGACGCGCAGCAATGACGCGGCGGACATACAACGAATGTTCGCGACGTACTGACAACGAGAGACAGGAAGACTCGATATGAAAATCGGCATCGCGTTCAAAACGCGCCACAAGGTCATGCGTGCGATCTGAACCGAAAGCAAACCGGAATGTCATCTGTGACTAAGGGTCGTTCATTGCGTGTAACAGCGCCACTCGCACTGTCGTTTGCGCTGACCATTGCATTTTGGAGCATTGCAGCTTTGGGGAACGATGATCTGCAACCCGGCCAACGGTACCAGATTTTGGGCAAACTCTACGCTTACGGCGTTGCTGATGATCTCAATACGAGACAATTGTCGCTGACCAGCTTGAAATCGCTCAACCTCTCCGGACCTGAAATTATCTCACGGCAATTGATTCCTAAGGGCAGTATTCTGACGATTGTAGGCAGGGGACCGAAAAGGTTTCTCGAGTTCCTTTATTCTGATCGATATATTGTTCGAGTTAATGGTCTCGACGCACCAGCCGGGATTCCAGTGGTGATCACGGTCTGTTGTGGAAATCAAGGGCAATCGACCGCGCTCAATCCAGCAATATTTAAACCATTGCCGTGATGAAGAACGGGGTCGGGACAGCCGGAGGTGGCGGGACGGTGGCCAGTGACAGCTACGACGCAAGCGGCGTGCGCCGGACGGCCACCGCCGGTAGGCACCACAACGAGACGCCGACGGTAGGGTTGTGCTGACCTATGACGACGGCACGGGCGCGCTGCAGAAGCGCTTCCAGTACGGGCTCGGGATCGACGATGCGGCGATCCTCATCGACGTGCCCATTAAATACCTTGCCAGGCCATACGTGTGGGTCCGAATATTAGCGCCACGCTCTCTAGCAACCAAAGACTGGAAAATTCGACATGCAAATCGGCATCGCCATGTTCTGCACCGACTATGCGATCTCGCCAACGGATCTGGCCAGTGCGCTGGAAGAACGGGGCTTCGAATCGCAGTGGTTTCCCGAACACAGCCATATCCCGCTCTCCCGTGAATCCGCATGGCCGAAAGGCGGGGAATTGCCGAAGCGATATTACGACGTCATGGACCCCTTTGTGGTGATGGGCGCGGCGGCGGCGGTCACGACGACGTTAAAAGTCGGCGCCGGGATCTGTCTGGTGCCGCAACGCGACGCTATCCAGACCGCCAAGCAGGTGGCCACCATCGACCAGATATCCAACGGTCGCTTTCTGTTTGGCATTGGGACGGGATGGAACGCGGATGAAATGGCCAATCACGGCGTCGCCTTCAAAACACGCCACAAGGTCATGCGCGAAAAGATCGAGGCCATGCGTTCGATCTGGACCGAAAGCAAACCGGAATACCACGGCGAATTCGTGGATTTCGACCCCATGATGACCTGGCCGAAACCGGTTCAAAAGGCGCTTCCCGTGTTGGTCGGCGGCGAGTTTCCCTATGGCGCCCGGCGCGCCCTGGCCTATGGCGACGCCTGGATGCCGCACGCCCAGCGGCCCGCCTACAGCCTGCTGGAAAAAATTCCGGAATTCCGCGAGATGGAAAAAGAAGCCGGACGGTCCGTTCCCATCACCGCCTTCGGCGCCGAACATGACCCCGACATCTGGGGCGCCTACGAAGACGCGGGCGTAGAGCGGCTCGTGCTCAGCATCGATTCCGACCCGGCGGATGTCGTTCTGCCCCAACTGGACGCCTGGGCGAAGCGGTTATAAGGGCCAAGCGGCTTTAGGAATCAGACGGTTCGCCCGCCGCGCCGTTGGCGATCAGCGCGTCGATTTCCGCGCTGCTCAAGCCCGCCTGCTGTAACAAATCGCGCGTGCTTTGCCCGACATGTTCCGCCGGGCGGCCCGGTCCCGGTTTCGATTTCGACATGCGGATGGGCGGGCGGATATGTTTCAGGCGGCCTTCGGTGGGGTGTTCTTCCGTGCCGAAAAAATTCACCGCGTCGAGATGCGGATCGTCGAACAAATCCTCCACCGAATTCATCTTCGCAGCCGGAAGATCATTCGCCTTGAAGGCTTCCAGCCATTCCGCCGTGGTGCGCGTCAAAAGGATTTCACCCAAAACCCCATACAGAACGTCGATATTGCTGGTGCGCGCCGGCATGGTGGCGAAGCGCGGATCGTCGGCCAGTTCCGCCTTGTCCGCGAGTTCGAACAGCGCCCGCCAGTGCCGGTCCGTATAGGGCATGGCGCAGACATAACCGTCCTTGGTCGGATAGGGCCGCCGGTTTTTCGTCAACAGCCGCTTGTACCCCGCCGGGCCGGTGGGCGGGTCGTAGGTGCGGCCCTGCATGTGTTCGGGCAGAATAAAAGACGCAAACGACTCGAACATGCCGACATCGACCTTCTGGCCTTCGCCGGTCCGTTCGCGGTGAAACAGCCCCATCATGATGGCGTACAGCGCGAACAGCCCGGACGTCTTATCGGCGATGACGCTGGGCGCATAGCGGGGTTCGCCGGTGACCTGGCCCTGCAGCCACGCCAGGCCCGACATGCCCTGAATCAGATCGTCATAGGCGGGGTTTTCCGCATACGGCCCTTCGGGCAGAAACCCGACAGCGGCGCAGTACACAATGTCGGGACGGTGCGCGATGATGGAATCATAGTCGATGCCCAGCCGCGCGGCGGCGCCGGGGCGAATGTTGTGAATGAAGACGTCCGCGGTGGCGACGAATTTGTACAAAGCCTCGCGCGCAAGGTCCTGTTTCAAATCGAGCGCAAGACTGCGCTTGTTGCGGCCCTTGCCCAGAAATCCCGCCGCCATGCCCGGGGTTCGGGATTCGCCGACCTGTCGGGTGATATCGCCCGACGGTGGTTCAACCTTGATGACCTCCGCGCCCATTTCACCCAAAATCATGGTGCAATACGGACCATACATCACCGTCGATAGGTCAATAACCCGCACGCCATCCAACGGACCCGCCATCAAAATTTCCTTCCCAGTGGTCTGATCGAAACGCTTGGTTCCCAAGCATTTCGTGAATCAGCCCACGAACATATTGATCTGGTGGGGCAACTGATCGAAACGGATGGGTGTCATCCGTTTCGGTTGCGCCACTAGTTTCCGAAACGCCTTAAACAGGTCGCACCGATTGCCTCGCATATTTGACCGGACATGTCACGGTCGCGCGCCCCGATTTCATCCCCGCCTTGCGTCCCAACCTTGCTTCCGCCGACAAAATGAAGATGCTATCGGAAACAGCGCCACACAGGGGAAACGGAATGTCCGATCTGCACAACGACAACATCATCATCGACGGGTTGATCATTTCCAAGTGGAGCCGTTCGGTGTTTGAAGCGATGCGCGACGGCGGCCTGACGGCGGTTAATTGCACGTGCTGCGTCTGGGACGACTTTCGCGGCGTCATGGAAAACATCGCGCAGTGGAAACAGTGGTTTTCCGAACACGACGACATATTGCTTCAGGTGTTCACCACCGACGACATTCGCCGCGCCAAGGCCGAAGGCAAGGTCGGCGTCATCCTGGGCTGGCAAAACACGTCGGGGATCGAAGACCAGATCGGCTTCCTGAAAGTGTTCAAGGATTTGGGCGTCGGCGTCATGCAGTTGACCTACAACACCCAGAATTTGTCCGGGTCGGGATGCTGGGAAACCCATGACGGCGGGTTGTCGGGTTTCGGACGTGAAGTCATCGACGAGATGAACCGGGTTGGCATCCTGCTGGATTTATCCCATGTGGGGCCCAAAACCAGCGAGGACGCGATTCTGTACTCCAAGAAACCCGTCGCCTTCACCCATTGCGTCCCCAACGGCTTGAAGGACTTTCCGCGCAACAAGTCCGACGACTTATTACGCCTGATCGTCGACAAGGGCGGGTTCGCCGGGTTCGCCACCTAGCCGCCGTTTCTGCCAACCGGGGCCGACACCACGGTCGAGGATTGCGTCGACGCCGTGGAGTACATGGTCAATCTTCTGGGCGAGGATAATGTCGGCATCGGCACCGATTTCACCCAGGATCAGGGCGACGACTTCTTCGAATATCTGCGCCACGACAAAGGCTACTCTCGGCGGTTAGTGCCAAAAGGCGTCGGCGATATTCCGACCACGGCCCAGGGTCTGAAGAAAATATCCGATTTCCCGAACCTGACCGCCGCGATGGAGCGCCGGGGATGGCCGGAAGGGCGGATCGTCAAAATCATGGGGGGCAACTGGATGCGCGTTTTGAAGGAAGCCTGGGGCGAATGAAGGCTCCAAATTTTCGCACCGATATTATTTCAGGCATTTTTTCTGGAACCGCGCCGTGACCCTTCCCACCCTGCGCGTCGGCGTCGAGGTCGGCGGCACCTTCACCGATCTGGTCGCCATCGACGACGGCGCCATCCGTATTTCCAAGGTGCCCAGCACACCGGCGCGACCCGATGAAGGCGCGTTGGCCGCCATCGACGCCGCCGCCCTGCCAATCGACGCCATCGGCGATCTGGCGCACGGTTCGACGGTTGCGCTGAACGCCGTGCTGGAACGCAAGGGCGCGCCCATCGCGTTTCTGGTCACCAAGGGGTTCCGCGACATTTTGTTGCTGCAACGGCACAATCGCGGGCAAATCTACGATTTGTTCTACGCCAAGCCGGAACCGGTCGTCGGGCGCGCGGACACCTTCGAAATTGCCGAGCGCATCGACGCAAACGGGGCCATCGTCGATGCGCTGGATATCAACGAGTTGTCGGAAAGTCTGAATTCCGCGTTGGGAAGCGGCCAGTACAAAGGCGTCGCGATCTGTCTGTTGAACGGCTACGCCAACCCCGTTCACGAACAGGCGCTCGCCGATTGGATACGCACCCGTCACCCAACATTGAGCGTAACCTGTTCATCGGATGTAACGCGGGAATTTCGCGAATTCGAACGCGCGACCACCGCGACCGTCGCCGCCTATATCCAGCCCGTCACCGACGCCTATGTCTCACGCTTTTCCGACGCCTTGGCCGCGCGCGGTTTCGCCGGACGCTTTTCCATCATGCAGTCGAACGGCGGCCGCATGCCCGCCGCCGCACTGGCGCGCAACGCCATCAGTTCCCTGTTTTCCGGCCCCGCCGCCGGGGTTATCGGCGCGGTGCGGCAGGCCGGTTTGTCCGGTTATAAAAATCTGATCACGCTCGACATGGGCGGCACATCAACCGATGTCTGCGTCGTCACCGACGGCAAGCCGGATTTGACGACGGAAACCGAAGTCGACGGCCTGCCGATCCGGTCGCCCGCCATCGATATCGCCACCGTCGGCGCCGGCGGCGGGTCGATCATCTGGGTCGATGACGGCGGCATGTTGCGGGCCGGGCCGCAATCCGCCGGGGCGGAGCCCGGCCCCGCCTGTTACGCACGCGGCGGAATAGCGCCCACGGTGACCGACGCCCATGTCATTCGCGGCTCCATCCGCCCCGAATCATTCCTGAGCGGCGCGATGCCCCTGACGCCCGACGCCGCGGCCCAGGTGTTTACGCCTTTGGCCGAACAATTCGACCTGTCGCTGGAAGACATCGCGGACAGCGCTGTGAAACTGGCCGACGCCAACATCATGCAAGCCATCCAACTGGTGTCCACCGAACGCGGGCGCGACCCGCGCGACTATGTGCTGGTCCCCTTTGGCGGCGCGGGACCGTTGCACGCCGCGAGAGTGGCCGAGGCGCTGGGCATTGGCTGTGTCGTCGTGCCGCCGAACGCGGGCGTGCTGTCAGCGTTCGGGTTGCTGGCGGCGGATTTCGCGCATCACGACACCCTGACGCGCAAGATCACCGTGGATGATTCCGCACCCAACGTCGTGCGCGCCACCTTCGCCGAAATGGAAACCCATGCGCGCCAGGCCTTCGATGAATTCGGTCTGGACGCGGCGCCGCGCTTCACCCACGCGCTGGACATGCGCTATGCGGGGCAGGCCTTCGAAGTCACCGCGCGGTTCGAGGCGGACGAGTTTCCGACATTGAACGCCGCCATGCTCACCGACCGGTTCGCGAATGCGCATATCCAGATGTTCGGGTTCGGCGGACCGGATTATGGCGCGGCGGAAATCGTGTCCTTTCGTCTGGGCGCCCTGGCGCCGCCGGACATCACGCCCGCCCTGACGGATGAAGGCGGGAAAGACGACGCGGCGACGACAGCCCAGCCCACCGGGGCGACCCGCATCTTCGATAACGGCGTCTGGCGCGACGCGGCGCTGGCGACGCGGTCGTCGATTCGCCGCGACAAAGGCGTGAACGGCCCGGCCCTGGTCGAGGACGGGTCCTCGACCGCCTATATTCCACCGGGCTGGCGCGGCATTATAGACGACCATGATAATCTGGTGATGGAGGCCCCCAACGATGGTTCTTAATCCTGTCGATCAGGCGGTCATCAGCCAGGGGTTGATTGCGGCGGCGCGCGAAATGGGCGCGAAGCTGATCCGATCCGCCTATTCCCCCATCGTGCGCGAAGCCAGCGATTGCGCCGCCGCCCTGCTCGACCGGCGCGGCAACGTCGTCGCCCAGGCCGAACTCATCCCCATGCAGCTCGGCTCCATCGGTGCGACCTTCAAACCCTGCGCCGAGCTGTTTCCCCCCGACACTCTGGTCGAGGGCGATTTCTACATCAACAACGATCCGTTCCACGGCGGTCAGCATTTGCCCGACGTGTTTTTGTTCTCTCCGATCTTCTTCGACGGCGAACTGGTCGGCTTCAGCGCAACGGTCGCCCACCATCTGGACCTTGGCGGCGGCGCGCCGGGGTTGAACCCGGACGCCACCGACGTGCATCAGGAAGGCCTGATCGTCCCGCCCAGCAAATACAACCATGCGCGCGACTGGAGCGGCGGCCCGCTGGAACGACTGATCCGCGCCAACATCCGCGTGCCGAACCAGACCATCGGCGATTTCAACGCCCAGTTCGCCGCCAATTTCATGGGCGCGGAACGGGTGCGGGATCTGTGCGCCAAATTCGGCCCCGACACGGTGGATGCGGCGATGGCCGAATTGCTGGACTATTCCGAACGGCGCATGCGCCAGGCCATCCAAAAGGCGCCCGATGGCGTATACACCGGCGAGGACTGGATGGACGACGACGGCCAGGGGGACGAGCCCATCCCCGTGCGCGCGACGGTGACCATCAAGGGGGACGGCATCGCCGTGGATTTCACCGGCACCGCCGATCAGGTGCCCACCAACATGAATTGCCCGTTCGCGTCCACCATCGCGACCGCGCTATCGGTGGTGAAGTCGGTGTTGACCAGCCCCGACATCC